>JACQFP010000046.1 GCA_016200005.1 Verrucomicrobiota bacterium
TCCCCGCAGAGCCCTATCCTCCGCTGAAGCGAGGACACTTTGCGCCTCAGCAACGCACCCCTCAAGTAAAACAGCAGCGGCGCCCTCATCATTCCAGCTTTGCTCGCACAGCCCTCTCCAACTTTGCTCGCACCACGACAAACATCCCCATATCAGCCTTCGGCAACGGAGGCTGCTTTTTTATACGCAATCAAGAACTGGCCGCAACACGCCAAGCACACCCCGGTTTACAAAAAAGAACAAAGCCTTGACCCGGGGTTCCCGCGCCGTAACCTTCAAATGTTATGACCCAGGAAAGGCATTTCCAGGTTTGGTTTCCAAAAGTCAATCGCAGGGAAATCTTTCGATCTAAATGAATTGTTAGGCGCAAGTGCGAGCCTATGGCATTCACAATCAACGGAATCGGGACGACGTTTTACGGAAAGCGAGACTTTCGCACTGATGGCTCCTTTTTGACGACAGAGTGGGTGTCATTTCTTTACTTCCCCCTTTTTCCATTTCGCAGCCTTCGTGTTCGATATCAGGGGCCAGCAGAGCGTCGCTTTCCCATAGGCGTTGGGTCAGCCGAGAGTTACGCAATCTATGAGAAGACAGCACCAAATCGGAAGCAGGTGCTTTATATTTATGGCTACGCTTTCTTCGTAGTCGGTTGGATGCTGTCGGTTCTTACGCTTTGCGTTAGCACCAAAGAGGCGGCTCTGGCATTGACAGTGTTTTTCGTTGGCTCTTTGTTGCCCGTACCCATTCCTTGGATTTTGAGATATTATGCGAGACGAAAATTGTTCGCCTAAGAGGCTCGGTCGTTGATATGGCGTTCGGTTCTATGCGTTATCCTCATTGGCAGTTTTTTGAGTCGTTGGACGATGATCTGCATTCGCTCTCGCGCATAATCGAGTTCGACCGGAACAATTTCTCGACCCATTCGGTTCTGCTTGCTCGGCTGTATCTCTCCGTCTGTTCCGAGATCGACGTGGTCGCCAAGCTTCTTTGTGCGCGAATTGATCCCGCTAAGTCTCCAGCCAACATGGATGAATACAGGTCTTTGATTGCAGGCCGCTATCGCAATTTCTCAGTTCTCAAGATAGAGATGCCAGCGCACGAGTTGGATTTCCAACCATGGTCGACTTGGAGTTCAGGGACAAATCCACCGTGGTGGGGAAACTACAACAAGGTTAAGCATCAGCGGAACACGTACTATCGCGAGGCCAATCTTGGAAATGTCCTCGAATCAGCCAGCGGTTTGCTTGTCATGCTTACGTATTACTATCAACCGGAACTCTACGCGTTGAAGGCCCCGTTTCAGCCTCTTTTTAAATCTATGAGGATTGAGGCTCAGTACGCTCGCACTAATCGTTTGCCTACTTATTATTCGCTTCCGGACTTTGGCAAAGGTGCCACAGGATGAGAACCTGAATAGCTTGAAAGAATAAGTCAAAGTATCTCCCGCAAAGCCTTTCCAGTGTGGCTCGCCCGGCAAGCAACAATTTATCCGTCCTAGTGCCCGCTCATTCGCGAAGTTGCCATTTCCCTCTGTTCTGGTGATGATTCGCCATCGCATGAATACTTCGTCGCGCTGGTTCGCCACGTCAATGCTGGCCGCAACGTTCGCTGCCGCCGCTGCATGCGCCGCAGATTTTCCCGCCGTTTACAACAGTGAGCCGGACACAAACGCTGCGCCGCCTTCGCCAAAGGAATCGTTGGCGAAACTAAAACTCCCGCCCGGTTTCAAGGCCACCGTGTTTGCCGCCGAGCCGGATGTGCAAAATCCCATCGCCATGGCCTGGGATGCGCGGGGCCGGTTGTGGATCGCGGAGAATTACACCTACGCCGAGCGCGCCAAGAGGTTCGATCTGCACTTGCGCGACCGCATCCTCATCTTTGAGGACAAAAACGGCGATGGGCATTTCGATTCACGCAAAGTTTTCACGGACGAGGCGCAAATGCTCACCAGCGTCGAAGTCGGTCACGGCGGCGTGTGGGCAATGTGCCCGCCGCAGTTGTTGTTCATCCCCGACAAGGATGGCGACGGAGTTCCGGACGGCCCGGCCGAAGTCGTGTTGGACGGTTTCACCGTGCCCGCGAACAATTATCATAACTTTGCTAACGGCCTGCATTGGGGGCCGGATGGCTGGCTCTATGGGCGCTGTGGCGCGTCAGCGCCCGGCAAAATCGGCGTCCCCGGCACGCCGGACAGCGCGCGGTTGCCGGTCCCGGGAGCGATCTGGCGCTATCATCCGAAGCGAAAAGTTGTGGAGGTGCTCACTTCCGGTCCGATGAATTCCTGGGGCCACGATTGGGACGCCTATGGCGAAGCCTTCTGCATCAATACGGTCAACGGCCATCTCTGGCACGTCATTCCCGGCACGCATTATCTCGTCGGGCACACGATTGATCCCAACCCGCACACTTACGAGTTGATGGACATGCACGCCGACCATTGGCACTTCGACACGGCAAAAGGCTGGTCGAGATCGCGCGATGGTTCGTCGGATTCTCTCGGTGGCGGCCACGCGCACGTCGGGGCGATGATTTATCTCGGCGACAACTGGCCCGCTGAATATCGCGGTCATCTCTTCACGCTGAATTTGCACGGTCACCGCGTGAATCAGGAAATTCTCGAACGCTCCGGCTCCGGCTACGTGGGCAAGCACGGCGACGACTGTTTCTTTTTCGGCGACGGCTGGTTTCGCGGGCTGGAACTGGGCTACGGTCCTGACGGCGGCGTGTTCGTGCTCGACTGGAGCGACACCGGCGAATGTCACGAAGCCGACGGCGTCCATCGCACGTCGGGCCGCATCTACAAGATTACTTACGGCGATCCGAAGCCGTCACCGGTCACAGACCTCACGAAGCTGAGTGTGAGCGAGTTGGTGAAGTTGCAGTTGCATCCGAATGAATGGTTCGTCCGTCAGGCGTGCTTGCAACTCGCCGAACGCGCAACTGCTGGTCGCGAATTCGAAACCGCCAAGATGCAACTTCGCGAAATGTTCGCGCGTCAGACGAATTCGGTGATGCAACTCCGCGCGATGTGGGCGCTTTACACCATCGGCGCGGCGGATGAAGATTTTCTCCGTGCCCAACTGCGTCATCCGGACGAGCACGTTCGCACCTGGGCCATCCGCCTGCTCACAGACTTCTGGCCGCTGGACACCGTGATGTCCACGCGCGCAGTCGGTAGGGCCGACCTGCCGGTCGGCCAGACTTTGAAGGAGTTTACTCGCCTCGCGAAAACCGATTCATCTGCCCTGATCCGTCTCGCTTTGGCCACCGTGCTGCAACGCCTGCCCGTGGCGCAGCGCGCTGAACTTGCCGCGCCGTTGCTCGCTCACGTCGAAGATGCGAATGATCACAATCTGCCATTGATGATTTGGTATGGCCTGATTCCCGTCGGCGACGCCGCGCCGGCTACGCTAGCTGCTCTGGCTGCGGATTGCCAGTTACCGCTGACGTTAAAATATATCGCCCGCCGGCTCGGCGAGGACATTGAGAAAAATCCCGCGCCGCTGAACGACTTGTTGAAGTTGACCGCAAGCAAACCGGAGCAATTTCAAACCGACATCCTGGCCGGCTTGTCTGAAGCGTTGCGCGGTTGGAGCAAGGCGCGGAAACCGGCGTCGTGGGAGGCGTTGCAAAGGGAATTGGCCGAGCCGCCAAACACTCGCCTGCGCAATCAAACCCGGGATCTCAGTGTTCTCTTTGGCGATGGCCGCGCGTTGGACGAAGTCAAGCGCGTCGCGCTGGATCGCAAAGCCGACCTCGCTTTCCGCCGTTCAGCGTTGCAGACGCTGATTGAGAACAAGCCCGCCGACTTGCGAGCCATCTGCGAGGAATTGTTGAAGGTGAGGTTTCTCAACTCGACCGCGGTTCGCGGTTTGGCCCTCTTTGACGATCCGGTGATCGGCGAAAAGCTGGCCGAGAGTTACCAGGAGTTTCATCCCTCGGAACGCGGGGCGGTCATGGACACGCTGGTTTCCCGCCCGTCGTTCGCGCGGCCGTTGCTCGAAGAAATGGCCGCCCGGCGAATTCCGCGCGCGGACATGACGCCGTTTCACGCCCGGCAGGTGCGCAGCTTCAATGACGCAACGCTCAGCAAACGACTCGCTGAAGTTTGGGGCGAACTGCGCGACAGCCCCGCCGATAAGAAGCAATTCATCGCGCAGTTGAAAACGAGACTCACGCCTGCCGCTCTCGCCGCTGCCGACAAGAGCGCGGGCCGCCAGGTGTTCAATACCGCGTGCGCCGCGTGCCACACGCTTTACGGCCACGGCGGACAAACCGGTCCAGACCTCACCGGCTCGGGCCGCGACAATCTGGATTACCTGCTCGATAACATCGTTGATCCGAGCGCGGTCGTGAACGCGGATTTCCGCATGTCGGTCCTCGATCTCAAGGATGGCCGCACGCTCAATGGCCTGATCGCCGCAAACACCGAGCGCACGCTCACACTGAAGACTTTGACCGAAACCTTGACACTGGAGCGCGCCGGGGTTCAAAGCGTTCAGCAATCTTCGCTTTCCCTGATGCCCGAAGGTTTGCTCGAAGCCTTGAACGAGACGCAGGTGCGCGATCTCATCGCCTACCTCATGCATCGGACCCAGGTGCCGTGAGGCGGATCGGCATTGAATTTTGCAAGCGCACGTCGCGAAGCGCGCTGGTCTTCTGTCGCAGGTCATCCTGTGACGCGGCGACGACTAACGGAATTAGAGCCTTGGCGGCGCCGGTTTGTTTGGCACATCCCAAGCGTTCGCGCCTCTGACTTTTAGTTTCCGCTTGAAGACTTTGTCGCCGCACGTGGCGAAGAGCGTGTCGAAGTTCTCGCCGCCGAAGCAGAGGTTCGCGATTCTTCCGTTCGGTGTCGGGATGATGCAGTTCACGCGGCCCGCCTGGTCGCAAACCTGGATGCCCATGCGCGTGGCGACGTAGAGGCGACCATCTCGGTCCACCTTCATGCCGTCGGCGCCGCTGTCGTCGGCAGTGTCGGGCACGTGCAGATGAAAGTATTGCTGCTTGTGGGCGAGTGAACCGTCGGACTGGATTTGGTAGCTGTAAACCCAGTGCGAGCGACTGTCAGCGACGTAGAGCAGCGTCTGGTCGGGCGAGAGTGTGAGGCCGTTCGAGAAGCGCAGGCCGCTGTCCACTTCCTTCTTTGTGCCGTCAGGCTTGATGTGCCAGACGCGGCTGGTGTTGGTGTTCGCGCCGGTCCAGTTGGGATTGGTGGCGTAAATGTCGCCGTTGCGTGCCACAACGATGTCATTGCCACGAAATCCTTCCGCCATGACCGTCGCTTTGGCACTGGCGTCGTATGCGAGAACTTTTTCCTCGCCGCCCGTGATTGTGTAGAGACGACCATCCGGTCCGAATGCCTGGCCACTCCCGCTACGGGTCTGCTCGGCAAAAACCGACACCGTGCCATCAAGACTGATTTTGTGGATGCGGTTGTTAGGAATGTCCGTGAAGAAAATTTCGCCTTTCGCGTTGACCGCCGGGCCTTCGGTGAATTTGTAACCTTCAGCAACCAGTTGCCAACTCTCGCCGGGCAACAGGATTTCCTTGAGTTGCGGTGAGCCGGCGCCCGCTTTGACCGGCGTGGGCCAGTCCTTCCAAAGCCAGCGCACCGCGTCGGGGAAAATGGCGGCGGCGTGTTTGCCGTTGTGACCGCCGTCGCCCCAGACGTGATTGACTTCATAACCGGCGAACGTGAGCGCGCGTTCCATCTCTTGATTCGCCATCCACCAGTCACCGGCATAGATGTTTTGATCAGCGCTGCCGTCTTGAAGAAACACACGGATGGGCTTCGGCTCGAATTTGCGAATGAGCGTCGGGTAATTATTTCCACCGCGCAGGCCGACGAACGTGCCGACGGTGCTGAAAACGCGACTGAACGCATCGGATCGCTCCCACGCCGCGGTGAACGCGCAAATCGCGCCGCTGCTCGAACCGCCAATGGCGCGGTCGTTGCCATTCTTTGACAAACGAATCGGTCGTCCATCGGAAGTCGTCTTCTTCTCGACCTCCGGCAGGACTTCTTCGAGCACGAAGCGGGCGTAATTGTCGCCGAGGCCATCATATTCGTAGCTGCGATTGAAGCGGTCGAGCGCGTTAGTGGACGGTGCTTTCACGCGCCCGTGCATTATGAAGACGCCGATGGTCACGGGCATTTCCTTTTTGTGGATGAGATTGTCGAAGACGACCGGCGCGTTATATTGCACGCCGTCCTGATTCACGTAAACGCACGCCGGCGTGGCGGGATCGTATTGCTTCGGTACATAGATCCAGTAATCCCGCACCGCGCCAGGAAAGATTTTGCTGTGCTCGAACGTGAATTTCGTCACCTCGCCCTTGGGCACGCCGGGTTGTTCCTTCGAGTCGGGGCCGGGCTGGTAGTCATCGGCTGCGCGGGAAGAAATGCTTTGAGAGAGTAGCCAAAGGATTACCGTGCCGCAACGGGTGAAGGAATAAAGTGATTTCATTGGCTGAGGTTTTTATTCGTTGGCGAGCGGGATGTCAAAGTCAGTCAACGTGCCCGTCGTGTTCGTAGCGGTCGGCCAGGAGCGCGGACAGCCTTGTCCGCGAGTCTTGTTGATGGCTTCGCGTTTTCGCGGACAAGGCTGTCCGCGCTCCTGTTTGTGCGCAGTTGCGGTCAGTCTTGATTACACCTTTCTAGCGACAAACACCATTAGTGCCTCGACTAAATCATCCAGTTGCTTCCGGCTGTGCTCGCTGGAAATGGTGAAGCGGAAGTAGCCATTCTTCGGTCCTCCCGGATAGCGAATGAACGACGGGAAAATTCTGTGGGCTAGAAGTTGCCTCTTGAGGCGGACGCCATCGGCGGCGCGGCGCGGGATGATTGCGACGATTGGACTGTGAGTTTCCCCAACTGGAAGCCCGACTTTACGCAGCGCCAATTTCACATACTGAGTATTGGTTGCAAGACGCCGAAGCAAACTTCGATCGGTTCTGAGAATCTCCAATGATTCCAGTGCCGCGTTTGCGAGCGGCAAGGGCAGGGGAGTGTTGCCGACAACCACACGGCTACGGGCGACGATCTTCTTCCTTAGCGCAGTCGTTCCCAACACCGCGCCGCCGTAAACACCAAATGCCTTGCTCAACGTGATTGTTTGAATGATTCGGTCTGTGGCAATGCCCGCGTGCTCCGCTGTCCCGCGTCCGTTCTTGCCGAGAACTCCCGCGCCGTGCGCGTCGTCCACCAGCAAGGCGGCGTTGGCGGGGAGCGTGTCCAAATAGGATTTGAGCGGGGCGATGCTGCCGTTGTGAGAAAACATTCCATCGGTCAGCATGATCAGCTTGGTGTTCTTTCCTAGCCGACGAACGTGTCGCGCGACATCGTTTGCATCGCGATGTTTGAATTTCACGATGGGGCAATCGAGAAACTGAGCGGCATCAACCAGCGAGCCATGCGCCAGTTCATCAATCAATGCATGAGAAAATTCTCCGGCCAGCGCTTGCGCGACCATCAGGTTGGGCAGATAACCGTTCGAGGCGAGCAGGGCGCTTTCAACACCGAAGAATTGTGCGAGCTTCGCTTCCAGCAATTCGTAAAGGCGATGGTTGCCGGTGGTCAGGCGCGAGGCCGCCACGTTTAATCCGTAGCGCTGCAATCCCCCGCGCAGCGCGGCCAGCACTGCCGGATGACTGCCAAGCCGGAAATAATCGCAGCCGCCGAAATACGACAGCGTGCGTCCGCGCTGACAGACGTAGGTGCGGTTGACCTGCTGGAGAGGCGCGGGTTCGGTCATGCACGACTACTTTAGCCGCGTTGTAGCAGATGAGGCGAGGAAAGTTTGGATAGACGCGAGACAGTGGACTAGGCGCGAACAATTGCAGCCTATCTCTATATCAGGCCATCGTCTCAATGTGCACATTCTTCAACTCGGACAAATGGTCGTGAATCGGGTACATCTTCCAAGAATCCCTCGGCATCGTATGACAGTTTATCCTCCTTCCGGAAGAGGACATCCTCGATTGGTATGGAATAACAAATTACGACGCGATCATCCCCCGGCAGAAAGTGTCTTAGTTTGATGTTCAACGCCGCCTCCTGACAGGAGACCCAACACTCAAACCCGATGTATTTCAGGCGAAACCGACGCTCCGAGCCGTCCGGAAGGATGTAATAATAATCTTCGCGATCATCTCGCATGCCGACTAGCGGTCCAGCCACGAAGTGATCAGGCTCAGTTGATGTTCTGACGCGGCTACCGGCGGCAGGCCAGAGGCTATGAGAGCCTACAAATCCACGATACAGCCACAACTTGCTTTCGTAGGAAAAAGTGAACTCGATTCCCAAGCGCCCCTGAACTTCGTGATGGAATACTCCAAATGGCCATGTCGAAGCAAAAAGACGCAAGTCTCCTGTCAAGGAAGTTCCCTTTCTCAGAATGAAATTTCGGCGGATCTGATTTTGGAACGAATGGTCCCGCTCTAACTTCAGCATGATGTTCATAGGGTGTTGACCTACTTTAGATCAGTTGCGGGATTTGCGGCCTAACATCTTTCACGGTTGAAGCGTATTCTGGACGTAAGTTTCTGTCCAGCGCAGTCTTCATTACAGCATGAGCCTCGCACAGTCACCGACAAAGGCGGCAAACTATCTGCACGATAACTGAACCCTCAGCCGGACGAAATGTATTGACTCACTGCTGAATCTCAATCGTATCGCCTGGCTCCAACGGCGGGTCTTCTCTGCCTTTGAGCAACTGCTTGACGTTGACCTGAAATCGCTGGCCATTCCGAATGATGGTGATCACACGCGGGTCCGAAAACCCCTGGTATTCGGCCGCCACCAACGCTTTGGTCAGGGTCATTTCTTCGGACCACGGAACAATCCGGTTCCTGGCCATTCCCACGAAGTTTACGACCGGACCCTGTTGCTGTTGGGCGAGCGCTTGTTGTTGTCCAAGCAGGAAGGCGGTGCGCGCTTGAGCTTTCGCCTTCGAGTTGGTCGTGCAGCCGGAAGCAGCCAGCACAAACAGCAATATACCGGGAACGAGCGTTCCAAAAATCACCGCGTAATTCTCCATGAACATAAGAAGTTCCGCAAGGTTTTGGACTGCGGCAGTCCCCTGCCGCTTTCCCACCGGTGGCGCACTCCCAAAAGCGGCAGAGGACTGCCGCAGTCCAAGACGCTGTCGCGCTGTTCGAAGCTCTCTGGCTTCGAGGGCTCAAGGGGCGAAACCATGTTTGGGAGAAATTTCTTGCGTCGGAAGTGGAGGGGGCTGGGCGAAGGCCGGGTGAGGGGTAATTCGCTTTTCTTTCTGAAACACTTTCATGGCAATCACTCTCGTGCCCACGGTCAATGCTCCGGCTTTTTCAGAATTTTTCCGAACTCGGCCACCGGCTCGATCTCGATTCGTCGCTCACGAGAATCTGCGGGAGTTGGACTCGTCTTCTTTTCCGCGCCTTTGATTTCAGTTGTCTTGGTAGCGGACAACGGCGGCAAGTTGGAAGAAGCAGTTGGCGGAACGGTCGCGGGTTCTTCTGCGGGCAATTCGGACTTTTGCGGTGGGACGTAAAAGTTTTTCCGTTTTTGCAGGTACGTCTGATAGCGCTGGAACGTCCACATGCCGTGGTCTGCGCCGGTTTCGAGCAGAGACGGGATTTTGAAGAACTCGCGGTTGCGCACGAAGTTTTTGACGGGATGCGTGGAGACGAGCACTTCACATTCAGGCACGCGAATGTTCAGATCGGCGCGAAACTGAAACCGTTGGGCGATGACGGCAACAAGACAATCCGCGAGTTCAGCCGCAACGCTGCTCTGGATTTCCGAGGGGAATGCCGAAACGATGCGTTGCAGCGCCTCGGCGCAATTCGAGGAGTGGACGGTGGCGAGAACGAGATGGCCGGTTTCGGCGGCGTTCAAAGTCAACCGCATCGTCTCCGGCTCGCGCATTTCGCCGACCATCAGCACGTCCGGGTCTTCGCGGAGCGCGTCGAGGAGCGCCTGTTCAAAACTCGGCGTGTCGCGTCCGACTTCACGCTGGCGGATGTACGCGCGGCGCGGTCGGAAGGAATACTCGATGGGACTTTCGATGGTCACGATGTGGCGCGGCTCGGCTAGATTTATTTCCTGGATCAATGCCGCCAAGGTCGAGGTTTTCCCGCTGCCGGTCGGCCCGCTGACCAGAATGAGTCCGTTGGTATGGGCGATGAACTTCTTGAAATCGGGATGGAGATTCTGTGTTTCCAGTGTGGCTTCGGAGGTCGAGAGCAGCCGGATCGCGAAGCCGACGCCGCGCGAACTCTGAAGAATGTTGATCCGGCAACGCACGCCTTGAATGACTTTGGAGAGGTCGAACGAACGGCGCTCCAGAAACTGCGGCCATAGGTCGTGATCAATCACGCCGCGCGCGAAGCCGAGGATGGTTTCGGCGGCAACCGGTTCACCGATGGTCCGGAGCACGCCGCGGACGCGCAGCGCGGCAGGGAGGCCGGCTTCGAGATGGAGGTCGCTCGCGCCGCTTTCCTTGGCGGTGGTTATCAATGATTCCAAAGTCATAGGTTGAGAGTTTTTACCGAGAGTGAATGATTCTCAGGCGATTCAATTGTTCCCTCACCTGGTGCCCGGCCTGCGCGACAGCGTTTGTAGTACGGTGACTTGTCACCGTTGTTGAAAGCGCCGACAAGTCGGCGCACCCCAAACGCTCCGCGCGGTGCAGAGCATTCTCCGAAGTGATAGCATCGCTTCTGTCTTGGTACATGGGCACGCAAAGGTGAGGGGTCGCCTCTTGACAGCAAAGTTGTGATTGTGCTGGCTATCATCTCAAATCGAATTAAACATGCTTTCCGTCGTTCAGTTCCTTTGACAACGAATGTTCCCGGTCGTTAGCAACTTGTCGGTACTTCCTGCAAAACCTCGACGCAATGCGGAATCGCGCCGACGACGAAGCCGAGGCATTCAACGGCACCGCTCGGTTTGCCGGGCAGACAGATCACCAGCGTCTTATCGACGACGACGGCGAGATTGCGCGACAGAATGGCGTTCTTGGTGATCTTCATGGATTCGATGCGCATGATTTCGCCGAAACCGGGCAGTTCACGGACAGCAATTTCGCGGACGGCTTCCGGCGTCACATCGCGCAGCGCCACGCCGGTGCCGCCGGTGGTCAGAATCAACTCGCAGCCCTTGGTGATCTGTTCGCGGACGGCGCGTTGGATGTCCTTCTTCTCGTCCGGCACCAGCGACTCGGCGGCGACCTTCCAGCCGTAACCTTCCGCCGCCTTCTTCAGCGCTGGCCCGCCGAGGTCGTCGTAGAGCCCTTTCGACGCGCGATCCGAAACCGTGATGATTCCGACTTGAATTTGCATAAATGAATGAAAATCCGAGTGAATCCTAATTACCGTGCTTCTCTTTAGGAATACTTGGGCGAAAGAAAAGTCGTTTTAGTGCATGAGGTTCTACCTTGGGGTCCAATTCGACAAATCGAAGCTCTGTTGGCGATGCCTCCAAATAGCATTTGTAACCAGACCCACTTTCAAACACCCACCGGCCTTCGTGTTTGTAGTATCTGCCCATCTCATTTCGAACGTCAGGTGTCACTAACCAGACACGCCCCTTGTCGAATTCCATATAAGAAAACCACAAGTGCGCAACTTTAGGTTCATCAAATATTCCGTCAGGTGTGGAGTAACGGGCGATTAGCGCCCCTAGAAGAAGGAGCACACCAAAGAAGAGGCACGCAACTAAGAGCTTTTTTCTCGTCATCACTTTTTCGTCTTGGAAACTAGCTTAATGTCAGTGATTCGCATCTTCTTGTCCACCGCTTTGCACATATCGTAAATGGTCAGAGCTGCAACACTGACTGCCGTGAGCGCTTCCATTTCGACGCCGGTCTGGGCGGCGATTTTCGCCGAGGCGGTGATGAGAACGCGATCCTGACTGTTCGGAATCTCAAACTTCACCTCGCAATGGTTGATGGGAAGTGGATGACAGAGCGGAATCAGTTCGCCGGTTTTCTTCGCAGCCAAAATGCCGGCCAATCGCGCGGCAGCAAAAACGTTTCCCTTGGCGATCTTGTTCCTTTGAATCAAGTGGATTGTGTCGCGGTGCAGACGGATTTCGCCGGAGGCCACGGCTTCACGCAACTGCGTCGGCTTGGCGGAGACATCCACCATCCGGGCTTCGCCTCGATCGTCAATGTGAGTGAGTTTTTTCACTGGTTGAATTGCCGAACATTAAATCGATTTTTTCCACTCGACAAACACGTCGCGCATCAGCTCGGCGGAGTTGAGCCTGGGTTTCACGAACCCGGGCGTGAACCACGGAAACGTCCCGATCAAATCCTGCGTGACCAGAATCTGCCCGTCGCAATCCGGTCCGGAGCCAATACCGATGGTTGGTATGGGGATGCGTCGGGAAATCTCCCCGGCGACGGGAGCAGTGACGAGTTCGAGCACCAGGGCAAATGCGCCCGCCTCAGCCAGCGCGACGGCGTCGTTGAGCAGCTCTGCATGGCCTGCGTCATCGCGGCCTTTGATGCGGTATTTGCCGCCTTCTTCGAGCACGTGCTGCGGCAACATGCCGAGATGTCCGCAATAGGGAATGCCTGCCGCGACGATCGCGCGGACTTGATCGAGAATCACACGGCCACCCTCGGCTTTGACCGACTCCGCGCCGGCGGCGATTAATTTTCTGGCGTTGACCACGGCGGAGTCAACGGAGTCATAGCTGTGAAAGGGCAGGTCTGCGCAGACGAGCGCGCGGGGTTGTGCTCGTGCCACCGCGCGGACGTGATGCTCCATCTCTTGCATCGTGACGTGCGTGGTGTCGGGATAGCCGAGCACGACCATGCCCAGCGTATCGCCGACGTGAATGAAAGGGATGCCCGCTTCATCAAGCAACTTCGCCATCGGAAAATCGTAGGCCGTCAGCGCGGCGATTTTTTCGCCACGCGCTTTCATGGCGCGAATGGTGTCGGCGGTGATTTTGGAAGAATTCATTTTGAAACCTCGGTCAATGAATCGGCGAACGTTGGAGTTCACGCTTTAGCGTGCCGGCCGGACAAGCTGAAGCCCTGTCTATGCAGTCAGAAACATTGTCCGCCCTCACCCTCTCCCCCAGGAGAGGGAAATCACAGCCGCCAGGCGGGAAAAAGTCACTGGACGAGGAACATTTTCCAGTGCTGAAAAAGTCTCTCCCTCTCCTTGGGGGAGAGGGCCGGGGTGAGGGCGAACGTTTCATTTTACTGAATTATTACGGCTAAAGCTTGAACTTCAACAAGTTCGTGCAATTCGCGGATGAAAACCATGTTCATCGGTGACGAAAACTCGCCAACAATTCCTCCGGTGCCACCGTGGCCGTGCCAACTTTGCCGACCACGATGCCAGCGGCGTGGTTGGAAATGATGGCGGCCTCGACCGGTGACGCGCCGGCGGCAGTGGCCATCGTGAACGTCGCAATCACGGTGTCGCCTGCGCCCGAAACGTCGAACACTTCCTGCGCGACAGTGGGAATGTGGAAAGGCTTTTGTCCGCGCTGACAGAGCAACATACCTTGCTCGCCAAGGGTGACGAGCAGCAACGCCGGACGCAATTTATTGAGCAATCGATCCACCGCGCGCAACAGATTGACATCCGCCAGCGGACTGGTGTCGCGGGTTTCATCGGGCAGGTTTGCCAGTTCAAACGTCTCCTTCCGATTGGGCGTAATCAACGAAAGGCCGGTGAGATTGAGTTGATGCACTGGCTTGGGATCGAGACTCAACCAGACACCATGCTGCCGGCAGAATTGTTTGATCTCATCGAGCAACGATTGAGTGACGACTCCCTTCCCGTAGTCGCCGATAATGACAGCACCCGCCGACGCAATTTTGGGTTCCAGCGAGGCGAGAAGTCGACGGGTCGTCGCGGCGTCCAATCCGGTCCGGGTTTCACGGTCAACGCGCACCATCTGTTGCTTGTGGGCCACGATCCGGGTCTTGACGCTGGTTTGTCGCGACGAATGCGGCAGCAAGCCGTCGCAACCGATTCTCTGTTCACGCAACAATTGTTTTAATTGCCTGGCTGCGCCGTCCCGACCCGTCACACTGAACAGTTCCGTGGGGATGTCGAAGGCGGTCAAATTGCGCGCCACGTTGGCAGCGCCACCGGGCATGAAACTTTCGCGTTCCAAATCCACGACCGGCACCGGGGCTTCCGGAGAAATCCGACCGACCTGTCCCCAAATGAAATGGTCCAGCATTACGTCGCCGATGACGAGCACGCGGGCTTTACGCGCCGCCGCCAGCAACCGGTGAACGCGCGGCCTGGAAATCGTTTTGTGGTTCATACTTGATTGAGGAACGCGGTTAGCGGACTCGTCGGACTCGCGGCTTCCTGTGGCACCGCCAAGCCGGATTCATACGCCGCGCGGCCGGCTTCCACTGCCATCTTGAACGCCACGGCCATTCGATTGGGATCGCTCGACACGGCGATGGCGGTATTCACGAGGACTGCATCTGCACCCATCTCCATCGCTTCCGCCGCGTGGCTCGGCGCGCCGAGTCCGGCATCCACGACCACGGGCACCGTGGCTTGTTCGATGATGAGGCGAATCTGGTCGCGCGTCTGGATGCCACGATTCGACCCGATGGGCGAACCGAGCGGCATTACGGTGGCGACGCCGACGTCCTGCAAGCGTTTCGCCAGGACCGGATCGGCATTGATATAAGGAAGCACAGTAAAACCTTCCTTCACCAAAATTTCCGCGGCTTTGAACGTCTCCACTGGATCGGGCAGCAGATAGCGCGGATCAGGATGGATTTCGAGCTTCACCCATTTGGGCAAGCCGGCGGCGACGGCGAGGCGGGCGAGTCGGACGGCTTCCTCAGCGTTCATTGCGCCGCTGGTATTCGGCAGCAACAGATATTTCTCCGGGTCGATGAATTCCAGGATGTTGGCGAATGGGTCTTTCTTGCCAGTGAGATCGGCGCGACGCAGCGCAACCGTCACCAGTTCCGTCTCGCTGGCGGCGAGGGCGTCGCGCATCGCTTCCGGGGAAGAAAACTTGCCCGTACCCAGAATGAGCCGCGAGTGAAATGTGCGCCCGGCGATGACCAATGGACGATTCGCTAATAACATCGCCGGCAGTCTAGCTGGGAAGGCAGGGTCTTGTCGAGCCAAGCGGGAGTGCAAAAGGCGGCTGGGTTCAGCGATACACGTCACGCCGGTTTCCCACTGTAACGATCAAAATCTGTTGAGCCCGATCATGGATTTCGTAAATCACGCGATAATCGCCGACCCGGATTCTCCATGCGCTGCGGCCTTTGAGCTTTTTTACGTCGGGCGGGCGGGGATTGGATTCGAGTGCGTCCAAGCGCGCCAAGACGCGGCTCTCGATGTCATCCGGCAGGTGGTCTAATTCTTTCTGGACCGATTTCGGCAGGATGACGCCGTATTTCATTTTGATTTTCGCGTGCGGATGGCGTGGTATTTCGCCAAAGACACAAAACGGCCGCCTTCGACTTCCGCTTGCACGGCCGGCCGCGCGGAATCGTAGGCGCGAACATCCGCCAACTCTTCTTCGGCCTCGCGCAGGCGCTCGTATGTTTTCAAGTCGAGAAGCACACCCACGCGTTTCCCATTTCCATTTGTGATGAACTGTTCTTCCTTCAATGTCGCCGTCTTCATGACTAGGAATATGACGGTGTCTTGATAGATTCGCAACGTGAAAGAAAAACCTGCACCTGATCAGTGCCACTGGCATCAAGAATATCGGGCCTGTCTCCAAAATCCATCGGGAGCGAAACGTGCGCCCGGCAATGACCAATGGACGATTCGCTAATAACCTTGTCGCCAGCTTAGGCGGGGAGGGGGCGGTTTGTCGAGAGTCGAGGGATGTCCTCGGCAGGGCAAACGGTGCCCTCACTAATCCAGCCGCAGATCAAGCTTCAAATGTGAATTGACTTTCCGCCATCGACCACGGCTTGATGGAATGGCTGAACGACAGATTATGTGATGAATGTGGGTGGAAGTGTCGTCAAAGATTCGATCCGACAATTTCTATGGCTAAACTTAAAGGTGACCTGACTCTCTCGAAACTCATTTGTTGTCTGGTTTTCGCGTTTCTGGCGGCAGCGGATGCGCCGGCGTTGACTCTCAAAGTGGGCGACATCTTTGTGGCGAATTTCGGCGGCAACAACATCCTCAAGGTCGATCCCAAGTCTGGCGCGTTGCAAAATTGGGGTGCGGTGGCTCAACCCACCGACGTGGCACCGTCTTCCGACGGGTTTATTTACATCACCAGCCTCAACAACACGGTCAGCAAACTGTGCATCGGCAATGGTTCGGTCACGCCGCTGAGTTCCGGCGGGTTGTTGAACCAGCCCTACGGCATTGTACTGGGGCCGTCCGGGGATTTGTTTGTCACGTCGTTTGCCAATAGTGTGGTGGTGCAGGTGGATCACGTCACGGGCGCGCAGACACTCGTGGCTTCCGGTGGGTCCTTGTCTGGCCCGCTCGGTATCGCGTTCAACGCGGCAGGCAATCTGGTGGTGGCCAATTACAACACCAGTTCGATTCTGCAAATCAACCCGACCAACGGGACGCAAACGGTCATTCTCTCCGGCAACGGTTTGAATCATCCGCACCACCTGATTCTTGATGCTTCGGGTGCGATCTTTGTTGGCAACGACGTGCTCAATGCCGGGAACATCATTCAAAGGGTCACCCCGGGGAGCACCACGGTTACGAACATTTCCGTCGGCGGCAAATTAAAATCCCCCAGAGGCATCGCCATCTCCGGGAGCGGCAAACTGATTTCTGCGCAGTTCGACAACCGGCAGATCGTAAGTGTGGATTCCACCAACGGCATCCAAACAGGCATTACTTCCGTCGGCGGGTTGTTAAACCAGCCCTATGGCGTGGCGGTTTACAACTTCCCCGCCGTGCCGCCGGATGTGTGCAGTCCGGATTTAAACATCGCTCAAGGTGGGCCAAACGTGGTCCTCTCCTGGCCAACCAATTCAATGGGGTTCACTTTGCAGACCACCATGGATCTTTTGTCACCTGATAGCTGGACGAGCGTCACCAACGCGGTCCAGGTTGCCGGGACAAATTATTTGGTCACGGTGGATGCGAGCGGCGGTCCCAGTTTCTTTCGGTTGAGAAAGTGACGGCGGCCGCGTGGCCTCGCACCATTCGGTTCCGGTTTGAATAGCACTCGACACCCGCGGCGCGACGCTCGACAATTCCACCATGTTCAGACCGTGCATCGATCTCCACGAGGGGAAGGTAAAACAAATCGTCGGCGGCACGTTGAGCGACGATCCGAAGACCCTGCGCACGAATTTTGTCTCCGAGCGTCCGGCGGCCTGGTTTGCGGAGCTTTACCGGCGCGATGGTTTGAAAGGCGGTCACGTGGTTATGCTTGGACCGGGCAACGAAGCGGTGGCCCGGTCGGCGTTGGCCACCTTTCCCGGCGGCCTGCAGATTGGCGGCGGCATCAACATCGACAACGCGCGCGCCTGGCTGGAGGCTGGGGCTTCGCATGTCATTGTGACTTCCTGGGTGTTTTCGGCAGGACGTGTGAATTGGGAGCGGCTCGAAAAACTGGTGGCAGCGGTCGGGCGGAATCGGTTGGTGCTGGATCTGAGCTGCCGCCGTCGCGGTCAAGAGCATGTCGTTGTCACGGATCGCTGGCAAAAATTCACGGAGTTAACCATCAGCCGCCAGACTTTGAAAATGCTGGCCGACCATTGTTCGGAGTTCCTGGTTCACGCGGCGGATGTGGAAGGACTCTGCAAAGGGATGGATCTGGAACTGATCGAAAAACTCGCGCAATGCTCGCCGCTGCCGACCACTTATGCCGGCGGCGCACGCTCGCTGGCCGATCTCGAAGAGGTGACCCGAATCGGGCACGGAAAAATTGACCTGACGATTGGGTCGGCGCTCGACATTTTCGGCGGCGATGGCGTACAGTACGCGCAAGTCGTCGCTTTCAATCGCCGACCATCCGTCGGCGGTGCGAAGCAGGCGACCCGTGGGTTTGGGGTGACGGACACCAACAACTGAACTGAATCAATCCATGAACGTCCGCGGCTGGCTGCAACGACATTCACTGAGACTGCTGGCGATTGCCGATACTCCGAATGCCATCGCGGGCGGGGTGGCGATAGGGATTTTCTTTGGCTTCACGCCGTTGTTTGGACTCAAGACGCTGCTGTCCATTTTCTTTGCCTGGCTGATGCGCTGCAACATTCTTGCGGCGGTCATCGCGGTGACGTTGCATGACATCGCCATTCCCTTCATGCCGGTGCTGTACCGCTGGGAATACAAAGTGGGTTACTGGATCTTGAGCGACCCACACGAATGGCCGCCGTCGCTGGCTCAAACGCACTGGGATTTCCATGCGTGGCGAAGCTGGACGAAGTTTTTTACCGTTGGCAAACCGCTGTTGGTGGGGTCGCTGGTCATGGGTGCGCCAGTGGCGTTGCTGGTGTTCAGCCTGACAAAGGGCTTCATCATCCGCCATCGGAAAAAAGTGCACGCGCGGGAGCACCCGACACCCGACTACGATCAGTTGTCCGATTGATTCCGGTTCAGACCGGCGCTGGAACGGGACGTTGACCCGTGTCACCGGAGGAATGCTCAGGGCACTTTCTGAATCCGAAAGTATTGTCTGGGCAAAGCGCTGTTGAAGAATCCCGTGGCCGTACCCGTGGAAGTGGTAGGCAGGATGGGATTGAGCACGCGCGTCCAGGTCGTCAGGTTCGTGGAGCCCTGCAATTCGTAGAGTTCGTACGGCTTGGCTTGCCACTGGAGTGAATTGGAACTTAACAAAGTGATGCGTTGGGCGGAACTCCCGGAAGTCGGGTCCATGCCGGCGATGTATTCCTGCAGATTGGTCAATCGGTCGCCGTCGTTGTCCTGATTTGCGCCGCGATTGGCGCCGGCGGCTGGATCAGGGTTGCCGAAATAGGTACTCATCCAGTTGTCTGGAACGCCGTCGCTGGTTGGGAACGGATGGCTGTCCGCGTTGAAAGAAAGAATGCGCACAGATACATACGGGGAGGCGTTCGTTCCGTCACTGTAGCGAAAATCTATTTGATCCCAATAACTGCTGCCGGCTGGGTCAAGACGACCGGAGTCAGAGAAGAACCCCGACGGCGTATATTGAAGGCGGTTCCCCGCCCTGGCAAAGGTGCCGTTGCTCGCCGTGTCGTTGGTCGTGGCTAGGCTCAGGTTGGTCGTCTGCAAATCGTAGCCACGTGGCTCGACTTCGTTAATGCCTTCGACGCTCGGCGTCGTGCTGGCTGAGGTGATGTCCAAGACTCGCGGGTAGGTGTAAGGCGGCGTATTGGCCTGCGGATGCGCCTGTTGAATGACAGGCGGATCGTAGCTGCCCAATGTTGCGCCGCGCCCGTCGGCATGCGCCAGATAATACATGATGGACTCATACAGCGGCGAGCCCGTGGGTTCATTCGGGTCTTCGCTGGAATGCGCCATCCCCAGCGAGTGGCCGATCTCATGGCACAGCACTTCCGTGAACGTCGAGAGCGTTTGCATGGCGGTGTTCGTGCGTTCCAATACGACAAATCCTTTGGTCGTCAGATGGAATTCTTCGCCGTCCACATTTCCGCCTCTGCCCCAACCGGCTGTGGCGAGCAACGGCCCGGAAGTGCTCTGACCGCCAATCCCCAACGTGCTCGAACTGTTGATGAAATTGTAATTGTCATGAAGCTGGATATACAAACGCCCATCCTTGTTCGTCAGGTTGGCCGCCGCCACGCCGAAACTTTGCAGGCCATCAAAGCTGTACTTGAGGCTCGTCACCGCCGTCCAGGCCGCGAGGGCATTTTGCACGGCTGTGACTGCCTGGGTTTGAGTGATGCCGGCAGGCAGTGAATCCGCATCAATCACATAGTGGATCGGTTCGCCTCGGTCGCATTGGATGAATCGTGCCGGCACGCCGCTGCCATCGACGATCAACCCGCTGACGCTCGCGATGTGGATGTAGTCGCCACCTTGAGGTTTGACGCGCGCGCCTGCCGATGTGTCCGCGGCCTGGTCTGTGACGTCACTTCCTCCAAGCGTATCGCCCTGCGTCAACCGGAGCACTTCCGCCAGCAGGAAACGATGCCGCGGTATGAAGTCGGCAGTCCCGTCCTTGGTGATGGAACCGTTCGCACTGGCGCGTTGCAACTTGATCGCGCTGGTGCCGCCCTGTGTTGCGAACAGAGTTCCGTCGCTCCGCCGTGACACGAACAGCAAGCGCTCCTCGCCCACTTGGAATTGCGGCGCAGAACTGATTGTTTCACCTTCATCGTCCACCGTGCCGCCGCGATGAACCAGTTTGACGGCGGGTGGGAGCTTTCCCTTGAACGTCTCGTCAACCCGGACGACGGTGCGCGTATAAATCTGGCCATCTGCGGGATTCCGGTAGGAAGACACATTCACGACCGTTCCACGAAAAACTGCAGCAGACGCCTTTATATGCTCCTCCGTTGTCAGCGGAAGAACTGAAGAGGCAAGCACTGGAGTGCCCCGAGCGAGCGCAAGCGAGACCATCAATGTCAACAGACTGAATTTAGTCATAAGCTTTGGCCTTCAGCGTTTGAATCCGAAATGTTTCCTAATTGCTCTTGATTGAATTCAACCTGACACAAACAGTTTTGGAATGAAAGGGAGAAAAGGCTTCCGCGAATTGATTTCCCCGCCGCACAATCCGGTCTTGATTCAAAACTCCGGGTTCACTCCTCCGCGTCCGGATTTTCCCATTCCGGATAGACTTCTGGCTTGAGCTGGCCGCGACGAATCAACTCCTGCAAATCGCGGATAATGGTGCGGCGCGCCACGGCAAATTCCCGGGCCAATGCGGAAATGTTCGGACGCTCCTTGGATCGGGCGAGCGACTGACGGATTTGATTCTGACGGCTCAACCGGTCGGTGGAACGGCTGAATAATTCCTGGGCGTCGATGCGTTTGGAGCGTTCCAACGCCTCGAACTGGCGAACGACTTCGGCTTCGCCGCATTCTTTGAGCGCGGTGGCCACGGTTTGTTTCAGTTCGCGCACATCCACCGGCTTGGTAATGCAATAATGAGCGCGCCGCGGCCCTTGCAAGGCATGAATCTGCTGGTGCACCTCCAGCGCACCGGAAACCACGATGATGGGAACGAAAGGCAGAAGTTCCTTGAACTGCGGCAAAAAATCCAAACCGCGCTCACCTTCGGCCAGCACGTGATCGAGAATCACCACGTCCGGCGGATTTTTGGCGATGAGGTCGAGCGCCTTACTGCCAGTCTGGGCGCGCACCAGTTTGTGTCTGGCCAGCGCCTCCTCGTAAATCTCGTATTGCAGATCGTCGTCTTCGATGATGAGGATTTGTTTCTCTTTCATGCGTGGCCTCGGGTCACAATTAAACTCATCAGAGGCCGGGTTTCAAGGAGTCGCCTCGGGCGCCAAATCGCGGATGGGAATCAGGATCGTGAACGTACTGCCTTTGCCCACGACGGATTCCACGGTCAACCCGCAACCCGTTTTCCGCGCCAGTTCATAGACCATGGACAGACCCAAGCCCGTGCCGCGGCGCGCGGAAAACCCTTTTGTCGTGAAAAATGGTTCGAAGATGCGTGGCATGATCTCTGGCGCGATGCCGCAACCAAAATCCGTCACCGCAATAAAAAGGTAATCCGTTGCTTGAGCCGGCGACAAAGTCAGATTGCCGGGCAAGCGCGCCAGTTTTCCAGTCCGCAGAATGATTCTGCCCGGGCCGGCAGAGGCGTCGGCGGCATTGAAGATGAAGTTCAGCAGCATTTGCTGGATGAAATCCTTGACGGTGGGAATCTCCGGGAGGCCGGGTGTCGGTTCAAAGTGAATCTGCACTTCGCGTTGAAAACGGTCGCCCAACAATTTAATGGTATCCTCCACCACCGCATTGAGGTCGCAGAGCGTCGGCTTCTGGTCGGACGTGCGGCTGAAACCGAGCATCGCCTTGACGATGCCCGCGCCCTGGTCCACGACGGTTTTGATGCGGTCGATGCGGGTCTGGATTTTTTCGCGGTTCTCCAAATTGTCTTCGATGATCTGGGCCGAGCCTTTGATGATGGACAGGATACTGTTGAAGTCATGGGCGATGCCGGCGGTCAACGTGCCGAGCGCGGTCATCTTCTGACTCTGCATCAATTCCTGGTTGGCCTTCTCCAATTGGCCGGTTCGCAGCGCCACGATTTTTTCCACTTCCGCGTAGCTTCGGGACAGTTGACGATGGCGGTTGAACGCGAGCACGGCAAAGAACAACGCGATCCCCATGCCCGCGGCCGAGATGAGCACGAGCCGGGTTTCCTTGTACCAGGGCAACGCAATGGCAAATTCCCGGAGCGCGGGGTTGGGATCCACGTTGCCGTTGCGATCCATCGCGCGCACCTGGAAATAATGCCGGCCCGGCTTCAACTCATTTAAGGTAACGCTGGTTTCGGCCTGGTAGGGTGACCAGTCCTGCTTTTCGAGGCGATATGAATAAAGCAGCCGTTCCGTCGGCGTAAATCGCCACTTGTCCCGTCCGCCGAAAACCAGCGTGACGGTTGGTTCGGTGGAGGCGTCCTTTTCGTTGATTACTTTTCGGATGAAAGAGCGCGGCGGATCGACATCCGCTTCGGGATGGTAAAGGCTCACCCCCCGCGACGTGCCGGCCCAGATGCGTCCGTGTCGGTCTTCGTAGATTTCGCTGACGGTCGCGCCGGGCAGGCCCTCCTCAACGGAGTTCAGAATCCATTCGCCCTTGTGATAGCGGTGCACCCCATTGTTGTCAGCCGCCCAGATGTCACCATCCCGGCTTTTGCGCAGGGTGTTCACCACGTCAAAATCAAACCCGACGATGGACCATTTTTTACCGTCGAATTCCCGGACTGTTTTTCGTCCACCGCACCAGATTTTCCCTTCTTCTATCTCGGCGATGCAAAACGCGCCGTCCGGCGGACTCCCCTCCAAACGATCAAAGGTCCGCCATTGTGCGTCATGAAAGCAAGCCACGCCGCCGCCGCCGCCCAGCCAGAGATCTCCGTTGCGGGCGGTGAACAGGGAAAAAAGTTCGCGACCGAGATCCAGGTCGGCAGTCGGGTGAGGAAACGGTCGAAAATGTTTGCCATCATAAACCTCCAGATGGTAGGCCGCGCTGTTTGCTTCGCGAGGAAAAGTCCGCACGCACACGGTTCCGTCATCGAGCTGGCCAATCAATTTGAGCTGTTCCGCCATCGGGTGCGCCACTTGGCCGAATATTTCCGTCCGCGGATCGAATCGCATCATCTTCCCTCCGCCCTCGAAGATCAACGTTCCATCGGGAAGACTGAAGAGGGCGTCGGTCGCCTGAAAACTGAATTCCAAATTCTCCGGTATGCGATGGACCTTCCAGCGGTCGTCCTCCAGTGCAATCAGCGAATTTGCATTGGCAAACCAGAGACGACCCGCGCGATCTTCCCGAATTGAATGCACGAGCGAATTCAGATGGCGAACGGCGACCGGCGTGCGCCAGGCCAGGGGCGCATAGCGAAACAGCCCCTCGGAAGTCGCCAGCCAGAAAATGCCGCCCGGCTCCGTGGCCACGTCGAAATACGAACCAGCCGAGATTTCCTCATCCTCGATGACTTGCGAGCTGTCAGGTTCGAAGTGGAACAGTGAATTGATGGTGGCAAAACGAAACAGGCCATCCGCATCGCGCCAGGCATGACGAATCCTTTCCCCGCGCCCTTCGCGGATCGTCCACTGCCGTCCGTCGAAATACGCCACCGCCTTTTTGCGACTGACCGTCGATTCAGCGACGGCAGTAATGCCGCCCTGATCATCTTCAGTCAGCGCTTGCAAATCCCGGACCGGGAGCTGGGCGTCCAGAAGGTGTTCCTGCCATTCCGTTTCCGGTTTTACCACACGCCCGGTGACGGGTACGCGCGCCAGGCCGTTGGCGCCGCTGACCCAGATGGCGCCGTCCCGCGCCGCAATCACGTCCCAGAATTTTCCAAGGCCGGTTTGGCGTACCTGGCGGATGACATTGATCTGCGTTTGAAACTCATTGTCGAATTCCATCAAACGATCCGTGAGCAGGAACAGCACGTGTCCCTGTTTCATCGGCACCAACGGAATCGGCCAGGTCTGCCGCAGCGCGTTGGTTTGATACTCGGCGCGAATTTCCCGGATCGGATGACGAATCCACTCGCCATCGCGATATTCCTGCAAGCCTTCCGGATAAACCGTCCAGATTTGTCCGGCGCGCCCTTCGTAAACCCGGTAATTGCCCACGCCCGGCGAGGGGATGGATTTTACGTCGTAGCCATCAAGCCAGTTGATCGAGTTCGCCTCGAAATGCTTCGCCCAGACGTGGCCGCGCGGACTGACCATGACGGAAGTCGTGAACGATTCGGCCAGGCCATCAGCGGCTTTGAAGGAGCGCCAGTTCGATGCCTTCTGCGCCCAACTCAATTCCGGCCTGAGCAAGAGCGCAACCAGCAACATCGGAAACCAGCGTGCAGGCGACATTTATTTAGCGAGGTTAGGACAACCGTTCAGTGATAAAACGATTGCCTGAGCGGGGGCCAACATCAAGTCTGCTTTTGACTGTGCGACCAGACGCACAGGGTGTGCCTCCAGACGCACACTTCCCGCACCCTCGCTTTGGTGTCATCTTCCATCCATCAAGCAAACCAGCGTCGAGGAATTACACTCGGCGCCTGGGAAATTTCGAAATGCTTTCAAAGCAACAAGAATTTACGGCCGCTGACAATCAACGCTTGCTTTCGGTGCGCGCAGGAATACGGAAACCCCGCTTCAACTTCAGTCGCGCGTCATTCTCACGCAACTTGCGTGAAGATTGCGCACAAATCGCTGACAGACATCTGCGACTTCGTGGAAACAGCCGGACAATCGACGCGGCATGGTCATTGCTGACCAGTTTCCCAGTCAGCTTGATTATTGTGGAAGGTGGTCAACCGTCGTCCGGTGTTGTGCCGAAAGACGATGTGCAATTTCGGAAGGGTTAAGCTTTTGTAACGAACGGAGAAGAGAATCATGAAGACGAACCTTAGTTTCCGTCGGTTGATGATCTTATTGATCGCGGTCTTGGCCGTTTGCTTTCTATTCTTAACGCATTCTCATCTTTCACCTGCGGATCATCACCCCACCACGATTCCACAAACGGCGGCCATGCCATCTGCAAAGGTCGGGGTGGTGGCCGTACGAAAAGAAACGATCAACTCATCCAGCGGGTCGGCCGCGCCCCGGCGTTTCAGTTCAAGTTCGCAGCGCACGTTTCATTGCTGGCAACACCCCGAAGACGCGCCCACCTGGACTGTGGCTTACGGGAAGGAATTTTGGCGGCAACGCCAAACCCAAAATCTTCGGTTGCAACCCTCGACGAAGGCGACAGAGGCTGCGATCAAACTTCCGTCGTCCGTCAATTTGGGTGATGTAATTGAGCGCGTATCCCACGCTTTGGCTGCGGACGCGGACGAAGGCTATCCGCACGTCCGGGCAAAAACATACGCGGCCAGCTTCGACGAGCATGGTTTGCGCTTTTCCCCTTACCGCTCCGCGACCACCTCTGGCGAAAAAGCCCCATTTGCCCGCGGCTTTCCTGAGCCAGACTCATCAACCGAGGCTGTGTTCAGAACCGTTTCCATTCACCGAGAGAATCAGTCGTTCTATTCTCCGGGCGCATCAACGCTGGACTGGTCAGTGCTGGGCAACACGGCGCAGGCGTTGCTCGAACCTGGCTTGGATTTGGTCGAGCACTTCGAGGCCCGCAGCGAAGGCGTGGCGGTCACCTGGGTGGTATCGAAACCCCTGGCGGGAACAGGGCCGTTGCTCGTGGAAGCAGAACTCAAAGGGCTGGACTACTGCGGCCAAACGGAAAGCGGTCACCACTTTGCCGACGCGACCGGGACCGCGCGCTTGCGCGTGGGCAACGTAAAAGTCGTGGATGCGGCGGGAGCAAGTTGGGACGCGGCAATGGAGGTAAACGAAAATCAACTTCGTTTTACTGTGCCGGAAGCCATCCTAGCCCAGGCCACTTATCCGTTGGCGATTGATCCGGTGATTGGAACTGAATTCGGTATTGACGCTCCGGTGTTCGTTCCAGCGGCGGGCAATCAATCAACGCCTGCGGTGGCCAGTAATGGGAGCGATTATTTGGTGGTGTGGCAAAACGTTCCCACTCGTACGTTTATCCTCCAAGGGTCGCGAGTGAACAGCGTTGGAACTCCTCTTGATCCCGCCGGCATAACGATCAGCAGCACTGCCACTGTCAGTCAGGAGGCGTCTCTTGGCGTTGCTGCCAATGGGAGCGACTATTTGGTGGTGTGGCAGGACTCGCGGAATATTTCCACCAACAGCCAGGACATCTATGGTGCCCGAGTGAGCAGTACTGGACTACTGCTCGATACAAACGGAATCGCGATCAGCCGGGCGATGAATACTCAGAGTTATCCCGCTGTGGCTGCCAGTGGGAATGGTTATTTGGTCGTGTGGCAGGACGCGCGCAATGGTTTTTCCAATACGGACGTTTACGGAGCAAGAGTGACAGCATCGGGCGTTTTGGTTGAGACCAACGGGATCGTGATCAGCAATGCACCCAACAACCAAAATGCTCCTGCCGTCGCCGCGAATGGCGGTGATTTCCTGGTGGTGTGGGAAGACTGGCGCAACTTCGCATCGAGATCGGACATCTACGGCGCGCGCGTCAACAATTCAGGTCTAGTGCTTGAGTCCAACGGGATCGCGATCAGTCAGTCGCCGGTCTTTCAAAGTGTTCCTGCGGTGGCGGCCAATGGAACCGACTATTTGGTGGTTTGGCAGGATTATCGGAACCTAAACAATTATGACATTCACGGTGCGCGTGTAACCGCCTCTGGAGACGTAGTGGAGACAAATGGAATCGCCATCAGTCGGGCGGCAAGTGCTCAACTCGCCCCGGCTGTCGCGGCCAGCGGAACGGACTATTTGGTGGTCTGGCAGGACTTACGCAATGGTGTCCCAGACGTTTATGGAACACGGATAACGAATGCCGGAATAGTAGTCGAAACCAACGGGACTGCCATCAGCCGGGCGATCAACACGCAAAGCGCTCCCGCGGTGGCCGCTAATGGAAGTGGTTATTTGGTCGTGTGGCAGGACGCGCGCAATGGTGAAGCCAACACTGAAATCTTCGGTGCGCGGTTGACTCCCTCCGGCGCGTTGATCGAAACAAATGGTCTCGTGATCAGTTCCATCGTAAACAACGAGGCAGTTCCCGCTGTGGCTTTCAACGGAACCAACTATTTGGTGGTATGGACGGACTCACGAAATTGGACGAATAAACTCTTCAACCTCGACATTTACGGCGCACGGGTGAGCAACGCCGGAACAGTATTCGACCCGAACGGCATTGCGATTTGTCGCGCGACAGCCGATCAAGCAGCTCCCGCCGTCGCAACCGATGGCAGCAATTTTCTCGTCGTCTGGCAGGACTTGCGCAATCAGTCCACGACGGCTACGGATGTTTACGGTGCGAGGGTGACTGGCACGGGCGCCCTGATGGAAACTAATGGGATTGCAATCAGCCGGGCTGCCAATAATCAAACTTCTCCAAGTGTGGCTGCGAGCCGGAGTGGGTTTTTGGTGGTATGGCAGGACATGCGGAACGCTTCCATTGGCTCTGATATCTATGGTGCACGCTTGACCACTGCAGGGGCAGTACTTGATTCGGGCGGGATTCCCATCAACAGAGCGAAGGATGACCAACGTTTTCCCGCCGCGGCGTTCAACGGCAATAACTTTCTGGTGGTTTGGGAAGACTGGCGAAATTCCAAGCCCGCAACCACGAACGGTGCTGACATTTACGGGACGCTCATCACCATGGCCGGCACAACGGTCGACACGAATGGTTTTGCCATCAGTCGGACGGAAAAGAATCAATTGTTTCCTGCGATCGCTGCGAACGGTCTGCCCTCTAATATGAACGGGTACCTTGTTGTTTGGCAAGACGCTCGCAATACATCTACAAGTGGGTACGACATCTATGGTGCGCGCGTGAGTTTGGCAGGCGATATTCTCGACACCAACGGGATCGCTATCAGCACCGCGACCAACGACCAGACGTTTCCGTCTGTTGCCAGTGATGGCAACGATTATCTCGTAGCCTGGCAGGACGCTACTTATTCAGGTACTACGAGAGCAGTTACCAATCTAAACATCTATGGTACACGCGTGACCAGTGGCGGAATTGTGTTGGATAAATCTGGCTTGGCAATAAACACCAACGCCTTCAACCAACAACTTCCCGTGATTGCTTTTGGCGGCGGCGAACAATTTCTGGTGGTCAATCAAGGCACGCGCTTCGGAACGAACCGCACCGTGGGTAATTTTGTTTTCCTCAATGTTCCGCCCGTGGCTCAGTCGCAGTCGCTCTCCGTCAATGAGGACACGCCACTAACCATCACGCTCACTGCCTCCGATGCGGATGGTGACCCGTTGACCTACTCAGTCGTGACTCCGCCGACCCACGGAACGTTGACCGGCACACCACCCAACCTGATCTACCTCGGCTTCACCAACTACAATGGCACGGACAGCTTCACGTTCAAAGCTAACGACGGCAAAGTCGATTCTGGCATCGCCACGATTCACATCACCGTCCTTCCGGTGAATGATCCGCCTGTGGCAGTGGCCAGAGCCTTCCCGTTGATATCGCTCTCGCCTGACGACACGAACGACTTTGTGATTTCGCGGAACAATACCAACGCGGTCGTCTATTTCGACGGCTCGCTTTCCACGGACGTGGAAAATGATCCGCTGCAATTCTTCTGGTTCGAGGATGGCGCGACCACGTCCTTCGCGACCAGTGTGGTGGCGAGCAATATTCTCAGCGTTGGCTCGCATACTATCATGCTGGTCGTGAGCGACGGAATGGACGCGGGCACCAACCGCATCGTGGTGAACGTGATTGCCGCCAGCGAAGCCGTGCAGAAACTGATCGACCTCGTCAATGGTTCTCGCCTTCCGCACCAGGACACTCATCCATTGATTGTTACTTTGAACGCGGCGAGCAACTCGTTTGACCGCGGCAACGGGACGGCGGGCATCAACCAACTGGAGGCGTTTCAAAACAAAGTGCGCGCCCAGATCAGCCCGGATGATCCAGCGCTGGCGGATTTGCTCATTCAAGCCGCGCAGAACATCATCGACGCTTTCGGGGAGTCGAGCGAACAGCCGGGAATCGTCCGATTGGGCCGCCAGTCTTTGGGAGGCTTCCACCTCCAGATTGCCGGCAACCGCGGCCGGGTTCATCTGCTTCAGGCCTCGACCAACCTTGTCGATTGGGAAACGGTGGGAGTGGCGCGTGACACTGGGAATGGGAAGTATGAATTTGAAGACCCGGAGGCGAGTCGTTTCGTCAGTCGCTTTTACCGCGTGGTATCGCCTTGAGCGGGACCATCAAATCTTCATCACTTCCATTCCCACCAGGCAGACGTCGTCATCAAATTCCCGCTTGAGGGCGAAACGTTGGATTTCTTCCAGCAGCTCATCGAACAATTGCGAGGCGGGTTGATGGATGCGTTTGGTCACGGCCGGCAGCATTCTTTCCTGCCCGAAGAATTCCTGATTTGGGCCTTCCACTTCGTAAAGACCATCGGTGTAGAGCATGATGAGATCGTTAGCGGTAAGTGGGCATTGGGACGTCGTATAGACTGAATCCTCGATCAAGCCGAGCGCCGGGCGGGATTTGCGCTCCGTATTTTCCAGGAGTTCCACCTGGCCGGTGCTGCGGCGCAGGAGCAAGGGTTTCGGATGACCGGCGTTGGCAAAGCGCAGCGTGCGGGTTTTCAGATCGGCCACGAGATAAAACGCGCTGGCGAACATCGGCGAGCCGGTTTGTTTGAGGATGGCATTCAGATCATGATTGATTTGCGTCAGCAATGCGCCGGGGTCCTGGGCGAGGTGAATCAATTCTTCCACCAGCGCGCGCATCATGGCGGTGATCAACGCCGAGCGCACCCCGTGGCCCATCACGTCGCTGATGAACACGCCGGCCTGCGTGTCGGACAACGCCAGCACGTTGAAAAAATCGCCGCCCACCGTTCCGGCGGGCAGATAGCGATGGCAAAAGCTCAACGCGCTTTGTTTGGCATCGACGCCCGTCGGGAAGGTCGGGTATTGCTGGGGAAGGAAGGCCAGTTGAATTTCGCGCGCCATTCGGAGACTTTCCTCCATCTGGTCGTTCTTTTTGCGAAGCTCCGCCTGACTGCGGGCCAGTTCGGCTGTGGCCAGACGTTCGCGTTCCTCAGCTTGTTTGCGCGCGGTGATGTCCCAGAAGATTCCTTGCAGCCCGATGATTTTGCCCTGGGCGTCGTAGATCGGTGTCTTCATGACTTGAACGTACAGCTTCTCCTTGCCGGGGGGCTGATGTTCTTCCACCGTCTCAAACATTTTTCCGGTGGCGATGACTTGCCGGTCGTCCTGTTGATATTTTGCGGCCAGTTCGGGCGGGAAAAAGTCATAGTCGGTCTTGCCGATGATCTCCTCCAATGGCCGCCCAAGCGTCTGGCAAAAACGTTGATTGGCGAAAGTGAACCGTTCGGACAAGTCCTTGCGTAGAATGTTTTGCGGGAGATTTTCCACCAGGGAATGATAAAGCGACTCTGAATCACGCAGGCGTTCTTCGGCCCGCTTGCGTTCAGTGATGTCCTCGACGGTGCCCTCATAATACAACAAGCGGCCCTGAGCATCGCGCACGACGCGGACGTTTTCAGAAATCCAGATCACCTTCCCGTCTTTGCGATTTACCTGGGACTCGAAACCGGTGACGATCTGGTTTTCCTGCATGAGGCGCACGAATTCTGCGCGCCGGTTCGGGTCCACGTACAAACTTCGCGCGATGTCCGTGATGGCCCGCATCAACTCCTCCGGTGAATCGTAGCCGTAGATGCGGGCCAGCGCGGAGTTGGCGCTCAGGTAATGGCCATCCGCCGTTGTCTGAAAAATGCCCTCGACCGTGTTCTCAAAAATGCTGCGATATTTTTCCTCGGCCTGCAGCAGCGCCAGTTCCGCGCGTTTGCGTTCGATCGCGTAGCGAATGGTGCGAAAAAACAGATGCTTGTCCGTTTGTCCCTTGACCAGATAATCCTGCGCGCCGGCCGCCAGCGCCTCTACTTCGAGCGTCTCATCATCAACTCCGCTCAAGACGATGATCGGCAATTGCGGCACTTGGGTCTGGACTTTTACGACGGTGTCCAGCCCGTCGCTATCGGACAAGTAGAGATCCAGCAGCACCAGGTCGATGCCACCCGCCGCCAGCCGCGTCAGCGCCGCCGCCAGGCTCGCCGCGGATTCACATTCGAAACGATGTCGTTTCGTCGCCCGCAGCATGTCGGCCACGGCGTCGGCGAATTGCGGCTCGTCCTCGACGATCAGCACCTTGACTGGTTTCTCATCCATGGTATGCCACCGGCGAAAATGTAACCAACACAACCGCCAGCGCCAGCCCAAACGTCGCGCCGCAAAAATCCAATCGACGATCAGAGGAAATCCGGTAAGGTTTCATCACGTTGCCCACTGTGAAACTATGAAACAGAAATCTGCGTTCGCCCTCGCACTCCTGCTTTCCCTCCTCTCTCTTCCCGCCCAACCCGGCAAACCGCTGCGCATCTTCATCCGCGCCGGTGAGAAAACGCACGGTCCCGCCGGCAATGGGCAGCACGATGGACCCTTATTTCTCAAGGAATGGAAGGCGATGCTCAATCAACGCGGCGCAACGTGCGATGGCGCGATTGGTTTCCCCACCGCCGAACAGCTTGAGAACACGGACGTGCTGTTGATGTATTCAGCCGAAGGGGGAACGATCAAGCCAGAAGACCGCGCGAACCTTGACAAGTTTCTGAAGCGCGGCGGCGGCGTTGCGGCTTTGCACGATTCGGTTTGTGGCAATGACCCGCAGTGGTTCAAGACCATCATCGGCGGCGCGTGGGAGCACGGACATTCCAAATGGTTCGAAGGCGACATCTCCTTTTACTACCTTGATCAAGAACATCCCATCACCGACGGCTGTTCGAACTTCGATTTCGATGACGAAGTCTATTGGGACCTGCACCTGATGCCGGAGGCCAAAATCCTTGCGGCGTCCTGGTCGCCGGACAAACGGAACACCAAGAGCGGACGACCGTTCCCGCACATTTACGATGTCATCCCGCAAATGTGGACTTACGAAAAAGACAATTACCGCGCGTTCGTCTGCATCCCCGGCCACAATTACAAATCCTTTGGCCTCCCACATTTTCGCGCGGTCATTCTGCGCGGCATTGCGTGGGCCGGCAAACGCGACGTTAATTCACTTTGCAACCAGGAAGAACTGGCGAGCCTGCGTTATCCCGAAGGCGGCCCGACGGCTCCGGAGAAAGCCGCTGCGAAACTGGAAGTTCATCCCGACTTCACCATCAAACTGGTCGCCGCCGAGCCGCTCATCAACAAACCCATCGCACTCGACTGGGACGCCGCCGGACGTTTGTGGGTCGCCGAGACGCCGGAATATCCCAATGGCCGCCGTGGCATCAAACCCGACCAGAGCGCGGCGGCGTGGAAGGATCACGGTGGACTGTACGACACGCCCGGCAGGCAGGAACGTCCCGCCCATGACCGCATCAGCATCCTCCGCGACACGAACGGCGATGGACGCATGGACAAAAAGGACGTTTTCTACGAGGGGTTGGAACTGGTCACCGGCTTTGTCTTTTACCGCGATGGAGTGATCGTGTCGCAAGCGCCCGACATCCTTTGGTTGCGCGATACGAACGGTGATGGCAAGGCCGACAAGGTTGAGAAACTTTACACTGGTCTTGGCACGTTCGACACCCACGCCGTGATCAACAACTTGCGCTGGGGTTACGACGGCTGGATTTACGCGACGCACGGTTACAGCGGCAGCGACCACGTGAGGAACGGCGTGGGCGACAAGGATTTAGGCCGCATCAACTCCGGCGTCGTGCGCTTCAAGCCGGACGGCAGCGCGTTCGAGCAGTATTGCTCGAAGGGCGGCAACACGTGGGGGCTGGACTTCGGCTGGGACAACGAACTTTTTTTCACCCAGCCAACCAGCGGCGATTTGCTCATGAACGTCGTCCTGCCGGAAAGCGTCTTGGCGCGTGGGAAAGTCGGCAACACAACGAGTTTCAAGGTGGTGAAGAAAAGTCCGAAATCCTTTCCTTTGATGAAATCGGAGAACCTGGCTTATGTGCAGATTGATTTCGTCGGTTCGTTCACGGCGGCAGCCGGTTGCGCGATCTACGATGGCGGCACGTGGCCGGATGAGTGGCGCTACAGCTATTTCACGACCGAGCCGACCATCAACATCGTCCACCACGAAGTCGTGACGCCGGAGGGCGTGAGCTATACCGCGAACAAAACCCGCGAGGCGGAGTTCATTGGCTCGCACGATCTCTGGTTTCGCCCGATTGAGACACGCATCGGGCTGGACGGCGCGCTTTACATCCTGGACTTCTATAATCAGGCCGTCATCCACAACGACACGCGCGGGCCGAAGCACAACAACGTCAACGCCGCCGTGCGCCCGGACCGCGACCATTACTTCGGACGCATCTGGCGCGTGGACCACAAGCTGGCGAAGACGATTTCGGTTCCACGCCTAGATAAACAGGCCATTGGCCAGTTGATTGGAAGCCTTGCGCATCCCAACAGGAGCGTCCGCGGCACTGCCGCTCGCCTGCTGCGTGAGAAGGGTGTTGGTGAAAAATTGGTTGCCTTCAAAGGGATGACGAAAGCATCCAGTCAAGGTCCGCACGCCCAGATAGCTGCGCTGAACACGCTCGGCGTTCTCGGCAAACTGGATGCCGAACAACTCATCGCAGCGATGAATGACAACGATCCGATGGTGCGAAAGAATGCCCTCCAGATTGCTGCTGAGAATTCCACTCGGTTTGTAGATGCCTCCAAACTTACGCTGTCGATCTTTGGACACTTGAAGGATCCGGATCATCGAACACGTCTGGCGGCAATCACGGCTCTCGCTGCGTTCCCAGTGACCTATGAAATCGCGCAAAAGCTTATCGGCATCTACCCGGAATTGGAAGACCCGTGGTCGCAATCTGCGGTGGTCGCCGCTGCCTTCAAATCCCCCGTCGAATTCATCGACGCAGCAATGGCGGTAACCAATCCTGACGCGATAAAGAGCTTGGTGGTCGAGTTGAGCCGGCAAGTTGCCGCGAAACAGGACGCTGAGCTTGCCGCACAACTGGTGCTCTTGATGGCCAACAAGCCGCCGTCTGCCGACGCGCTCAAGGCATCCGTGTTCGAGACTCTCGTCAAAGGTTTGAAAGCGGAAACAGTGCCCGCGTGGACTTCGGAATTGCAGAAGGCGTTCCAATCCTTGCTGGCTTCGGGCAATCCCACGGTGCCGGGCGCCGCGCTGCCGCTCGTTGCCCGCTGGGACAGGAACGGCGCGCTGGCGGGCGATGTGAAATCGCTCGTCGCGAAGCTTACTTCCCAGTTAAACGACTCCGGGCAACCGGATGAACAACGCGCCCAAGTCGTCACCAGTTTGCTGGCCGTGCGTCAAATGAACGCGGAAGTTCTGCCATCGGTTGTCAAAATTCTCGGCTCGTCCAGTTCGCCGGCGCTGCAACGCCGGGTCATTGAATCGCTCGGCGCCACTGCTGATCCGTCGGTTGGCTCATTGCTCGTCGAGGCTTATCCGAAACTGGCGACCGCGGAGCAGGATGCCGTGTTCGGCCAGTTGATCAAACGCGCCGATTGGTCGGTGGCGCTGGTCGAAGCACTGAAGAAAGGGGAAATCAATCTTGCCACGCTTGGCCCGGCAGCCATTCACCGGTTGCGGACGCATAGCGACAATGCGGTAGCGCAACGTGCCAACGCCGTCATTGACGAATTGCGCGGGCCAGAAGTGAAAGAGAAGAATGAACTCATCGCGAAATTCACGCCGCTGGTTGAGAAGCCCGGCAATGTCGAGAACGGCCACAAACTGTTCACGCAAAACTGCGCGACCTGTCACAAGTTCAATGGCGAAGGCAAAGACGTCGCGCCCGATCTGACGGGGATGGGTGCTCACGGTGCGGCGGAGTTGCTTGTCCACGTGCTCGATCCAAATCGCGTGGTCGAGCCGACGTTCATTTCTTACAGCGTCGAGACGAAGGACGGCGAATCGTTCGACGGCATCATTGCGCGCGAGAACAAGACAGCCGTGATGCTCCGTAACGCCAGCGGCGACGTGGAAGTCAAGACCACCGACATCAAATCGCGCCGCAACACCGGGCTCTCGCTCATGCCGAACGGATTCGAGGCGCTGGGCGGTGACGGGTTGCGCGACCTGCTTGGTTACATCTGCGCTGGTGAATCGAAATATCGCTTGCTCGATCTCAAGCCCGCGTTCACCGCCGACAGCCGGAAAGGCATTTACATCACGCAGGAAAGCCTGGCCGAAACGCTGGAGTTCAGAAAATTTGGATTGATCAAGGTCGGCGATGTTCCGTTTGAGATCGTCAACCCGGCCAAAACCACGACCGGCAATAACGTCATCGTTCTCAAAGGCGGCAGTGGTTTCGCCAAGACGCTGGCCCAGAAAGTTGAAATTTCGAATGTCGGCCTCAAAGCGAGCAAGTTGCATTTTCTCGGCGGCGTCGGTGGCTGGGCGTGGCCGTGTTGTGGCGACAGCAAGAATGAGAATGTTCCAGTTGCCAAAGTTGAAGTTCAATATGCCGATGGCCAGAGGGAGGAGATCATTTTGAAAAACGGTGTGGAGTTCGTGGATTATATCAACGCGAGCTACGAAGTGCCGGGCTCCAAGCTGGTGCCCGACCTCGTAACGCACGGCCAGGTGCGGTGGTTTACGAAGCCGCTGCAGCATCCGGCTATCATCCAGAAAATCACGCTGGAAAGTTTTGACAACATTGTCGCGCCGACGTTTGTGGGAATTACGGCGGAAGTGAGCGATGCAGCCCCCGACGTGAGGAGGGGGAAAACGTCGGAGTCTGCGGTTGAACCCACCCGCCTCGTCACCTCGGCGGCTACGAGCGGAAATAACATTCGCGTCCTCCTCGTGGGCGGGGGGAGTTCGCACGATTTTGGCAAATGGTTTAATCAAGCCGACACCGCCACGTTGGCTGCGAACGGAAGCACGTCGGTTAACTACACGGAACAAATTCCGACGGTTTTATCCATGCTCAAAGACCTGGATGTACTTTACCTAAGCAACAATCAACCGATGGCCGATCCCGCGCTGCGAAAAGGAATCTTCGACTTTGCCGACTCAGGGAAAGGCCTGCTGCTGGTTCATCCGGCGCTTTGGTACAATTGGAACGATTGGCCGGAGTACAACCGCGTGCTGGTTGGCGGTGGCGCGCGAGGCCACGATAAGTATGGCGAGTTCGAGGTGACGGTGACTGAACCTGATCATGCACTGATGGCGGGGGTGCCGAAGAATTTCAAAATCGCCGACGAACTTTACAACTTCATTCCAGACGAGCAGGGGACGCCCATTCAAGTTCTGGCGACGGGCACAAGCCCGATCTCGGGCAAAACTTTTCCTGTCGTTTGGATTACAAAGCATTCCAAGGCGCGCATTGTTTGCATCACACTTGGCCACGATGGCAAGGCGCACGAACATCCCACTTACAAAGCTCTTCTAAAGAACAGCCTGAAGTGGGCGGCGGGAAGGTAACCATTAACAAATAACTCTCCTGCGTCCCGCCGGCAGAGGCCAAAGAAAACAAAGGGAGATTTGAAATTCCAGCTTAGCGTTTAACGCTTGTTCGTTCCCAGAGCCAGTTGAAATCCTGCCTTCCCAAAGCGTCGAACCCCGGTCCGCCAGAATAAGCGCGATTTGGAATCTGCTTGATGGTGGGGAAATTGATCCAGCCACCGCGCCATTTGTGGATTTCAGAATGGCCGTCGGCGAATGAAATGCCGCAGGCGCCGTCGTGGTAGGTGGCGGGCGAGTCGCCCCAACCACCCGAGTTCCCGGATGTGTTAAGATAAAAACCATCGTTGATGCTGTTAGGGTGCTCGTCCAGCATCACGAAGATTTTCACCGGTTGAGGAATGAGGGCGACTTTACGGAACTGGCGATAACCGCTATCGAAAGTGTTGACGGTGGCTTGTTGATCGGCAGCCGAGGGTGAGAACGGCCCCATGTAAGCATTCATCGACAGACTCCGCGTGCGTTCCTTCCAACCGGCCGCCCTCTGGCTCGGATCGAGGAAATGATCTGCCGGACATTTGTAAATGCCGAGGTTTCGGGAACTGTACGGAGCGATCAGGCCGTTCTTGATCAGATCGGTATTGGTAACCGATTGATCCAGGCTCCAACTCATATTGTTGTTGACCCAATTGCGATAAGTCTTGCCGGCGATCTCGGCAGCGGTTTCGCTGACGCCGAAGTTGTTGACGCATTTGTCGTTGTTGTCGTCGGCGTAGAGCAGCCAGGCGAGCATCAATTGTTTGCCGTTGCTCATGCACAAGGTGGCTTGCGCCTTGATCTTGGCCTTGCCGAGCGCAGGCAACAACAAGCCAGCTAGAATGGCAATGATGGCAATGACGACGAGCAGTTCAATCAAAGTAAATCCGTGCCGCTTGGCTGCGACGCAGTAATTTTCCGTGGCAGCAGTTCTTGAGTGTTCTTTCATAACGTTCGGCTGGATGCTTTTCCTTCCGTCCGGCACACAACCGGAGTCCAGCATCTGCCTGAGCGTAGTACGGTGATCAGACCCGGTCAACTGTGCGTCTGACTGCACAGGTTCAGGGTGCGCCTGGACCAACATGCAAGACTTGACGGTGCCAAGGAAAAACCAAACACTTTCCGCACTATGCAACCAACACGACTGTTCATCCTATTCGTCACGGCATTTTCTCTCGCCGCCAACGCCCAGTTCCTTGAGCAGAAACCCAACGATCCGTATTTCGCGAAATTCAACCCTAGGTCCGGGCCGCAACCATCGCGTCGCGTGCTACAACTGGGAGATCGCCTTGCGATCTGCGGCGATTCCATCACGGAGCAGAAAATGTATTCACGGATCATGGAAACCTACCTGACCGTTTGCGAGCCAGATTTGGCTGTTACCGTCCGCCAATACGGCTGGGGTGGTGAGACGATGCCGGGCTTTCTGGCGCGCATGACGAATGATTGTTTGCGTTTCAGACCAACCATCGCCACGACTTGTTATGGCATGAACGATCACGGCTACCGTGCTTACGCCCCGGAGATCGGCCAGCGCTATCGCGAAGCTTCCCTTGCCGTCGTTCGCGCGCTCAAACACGCGGGCGCGAGGGTGGTACTCGGTTCGCCGGGTTGCGTCGGACCAAAGGTGCCATGGGCCAAGGGGTCAGCGGAGGAGTTGAATTTGAACCTGGCTGAACTGCGCAACATCGACATTGAAATCGCGATTGCTGAGAAGATCGGGTTTGCCGATGTCTTTTGGCCGATGTTCAAGACTGAATTTGCCGCGCACAAAAAATACGGGCCGGATTATTTGATCGCGGGCAAGGATGCCGTCCATCCCAATTGGGCTGGTCATCTTGTCATGGCTTACGCGTTCCTGAAAGCGTTCGGTCTGAATGGCGACATCGGCACCATCACGGTTAAACTCGATGTTGACAGGGCAAGCGTCTCGCGCGGGCACGAACTCCTGGCGTTCAACAATGGCGTGGCTCAGATCAAGAGCCGTCGCTATCCGTTTTGCGCCGCCGGTGGCGACTTGTCGAAAGATGACAACATCCGTTCCGCCATGACGTTGATTCCATTCAATCAGGATCTGAACCGGTTTACTCTGGTGGCGAAAGGAGGCATGGCGAAGAACTACAAGGTGACCTGGGGCGAAGAAACCAAATCGTATTCCGCCGAGCAATTGGAAAAGGGTGTAAACCTGGCCGATGACTTCCCGATAAACCCGTTCTCCGAAGCGTTCGCCAAAGTGGATGCTGCTGTGGCTGCCAAGCAAGCCTACGAAACGAAGCAAATCAAGCAATTGTTTCACGGCGAGGAGGGCAGGGCGGACATGGCGGCAACGGTGGCGTTGACGGAGAAAGCTCGCGCTCCTTTGGCCGCTGCTATTCGGATCAACTTCGTGCCCGTGAACCACACGATCAAGATCGTTGCCGAGTGATTACCAATCGCGGGTAAACATCGGTGGAAGAAAGACGACCCCTCACCCGGAATTCGTTCTCCCTCTCCCCATCCGATGGGGAGAGGGATGGGGTGAGGGGTGTTCGACTCATTTTACCAACTATCACGGGCAATTACTCTATTCGTACCGCAGCGCCTGAATGGGATCGAGCTTCGCGGCTTTGAAGGCAGGGAACAAACCGGCGATGATTCCGACGCCCGCGCTGAAGAGCATCGCAATAATCATGACATCCGGCGTGATGACCGGGGCGTTTTGCGACGGTGCCATCAAGGTCACAAAGTCCACGACGTTGTAGGAAGCGACCAATCCGAGCAAAGCACCCACCACGGCTATCACCACCGCCTCCACGAGGATTTGCAGGAAGATGGCGGTGCCCGTCGCGCCCACCGCTTTGCAGATGCCGATTTCCCGGATGCGTTCGTTGATGCTGGCCAGCATGATGTTCATGATGCCGATGCCGCCCACCAACAGGCTGATTCCCGCGATGATGCCGCCGCTCCATCGCGCCTTGTGAATCTGCGCGTTGATGTTTTCGATCTGATTTTCCTGCGTGCGAAAACTGAAATCCTCGATCCCTTTGTGCGTGACGAGGAGTACGTTGCGCACCTGTTGCAAGGCCGGCTCCAACAAGTCCAGACTGGCGACCTTCATATCGATGTCCGTCAAGCGTGGATCGGGAATGCTGGTGCTGCCGGTGGCGGAACGAAATTTGATCCACATCGTGTTGAGCGGAATATAAATCGTGTAATTCTTGGAATAAAACGCCCAACCACCGCGCCCGCCGCCCCAACCGCGTTTGCGCGCCGGGCCGGAACGTTTTTCCTCCGCCCGGACTTTCTTCGACAGTTCGCGCTCCTTCCTTTCCTGTTCCCCTTCATAATGAGTAAACATGCCGACAATCGTGAACGGTTGACCATTGATGTTGATGATTTCGCCGATGGGCACGATTTCCTGCCCGGTTTTTTCCGGTGAGCCGAACAATTCGTCGCGGATGCCGGTGCCGATCACGCATACGCTGTTGGCATTCTCCTCGTCAATCTCGTTGAAGAAGCGGCCGTGCTCCACCGTGTGCAGATTCATGTCGAGCACCGCCGGCCAGACGCCGACGCATTCGGAGGGATTGACCATTTTGTCGCTATGCGTGAGCGTGACATTGTCTTGCAACGCCATTTCCGGCGAGATCAGACGGAGGAGCGGCGCGCTTTTGCGCAACGCCTGCACATCCGTCATCGTGCGTCCGGACGCCTGGTCGGCCAGATGTTCCTGGTAAGCGGGCACCGGCTGTTGATCCAGCAGCACCTTGTCCGCGCCTCCCATGGCGATCATGGTTTCCTTCATGCCCCGCTCCATTCCCTTGACGACCGCCGCCATGGCGACGAGGCTCGCCACGCCCAGGATGATGCCCTGCATCGTCAGCAGGGAGCGAAACTTGTGCGCCCAGACTTCCTTGAACCCGATCACAATGGTGTTCAGAAGATTCACAATCTGAGCTTACCAGCGGAATTGACTCCGTGCCAAACAGATTCTATGCAAAGCACGGCACTCTCTTCTCAACGCGCCGACTTCTTTAAAAAAGGTTCGGCGCGGACAAAGAGTAATCGAGGCGGCGCCCCTTGTGCCGATTCAGTATTTCGTAAAGAGGTTAATCTCCCGATACAAGGATTTCTCGATTGACAAGGATTGTTGCGGGGAGATGCTCGCGTGCATGGCAATGAAATGATCACAGCGGGTTACACCGCCAACAGTGTGCGCCTTAGATGAGAAAGGAAAATAATGCAAAGTGCGGGACTGACCCCTTTACGGTCACGAACAAGTGGAAGAGCGAGTTTACGTATGACGGCAAAATGCGGAGACGGATTCGCAAGGAGTACACCTGGAATGGTAGCTGGGTGCAAACCAATGAAGTTCGTTATATCTACCAAGGCAACGTTGTCATTCAGGAGCGCGATGCCAGCAATCTGCCGACGGTGAGCTACACCCTCGGACGCCGTCTGCGGGGCGGCAGTAGCGGCTTGCTGGCGCGCACCGATCACGGAACACAACTCACCGCTTACTATTATGCCGATGGAAATGGAAATATTACCGTCTTGGTCAACGCGCAACAACTCATAGTCGCGAAATATCTTTATGATTCTTTCGGGAACATTCTCTCCATGGCTGGGCCGCTGGCGGATGCCAACCTCTATCGCTTTAGCTCCAAAGAATGTCATCCGAGCTCCGGGCTGATTTACTTTGGACGCCGCTTTTACGATCCGAACTTGCAACGGTGGATCAACCGCGACCCCATCGCGGAAAAGGGCGGTGCCAATCTTTACGCCTACGTGGGCAACAATCCCATCAAAGTGAGCGGCAACCAACAGCAAGGCAAATGCCTCCTGTTTCAATAACGATTCCAGACGAGCTTCTTGGAGTTCGCGGCCTTGCAACGCGGCAGGTGCGCCATCTCATGTATTCATCCGAACGCCCCAAGACACGGGCCACCCACATCCAGTCCTGTCCAGGTCAACCACGGAAACTCCATCGCGGGCTCTTTCACCGTGGAGCTTCCGGCCAACCGAGTTAGAGGCGCGACTACATCCGGTTCTGTAAACAATTTATCCCGCAAGCTCAGTTTGTCTGTCAATTACTCTATTCATATCTCAGGGCCACAATCGGATTGAGTCTGGCGGCTTTGAAGGCGGGAAACAAACCGGCGAGGATGCCGATGCAAACGCTGAAGCTGAACGCCACCGTCATGGCTGTGACCGTGATGACGGGATCGTTGCCCGAAGGCGAAAACGAACTCATTGATCGCACCAGCCCATACGAAGTCATCAGTCCAACCAGTCCGCCCACCACTGCGATTACCACACTCTCAATGAGGATTTGAATGAAAACGTCGCTTGTGCCGGCGCCCACCGCCTTGCGAATGCCGATTTCGCGAATGCGCCCGGAAATACTGGCCAGCATGATGTTCATGATGCCAATCCCGCCCACCAATAAACTGATGCCGGCGATGATGCCGCCACTCATCCGGGCGTTGTGGATGAAGATGTTGATGTTCTCCGCCCACTCCTCCTGGGTGCGAAAGGAAAAATCTTCGATGCCCTTATGCGTGCTCATCAGCACATTGCGGATTTGTTGCAGCGCGGGGTTCATTTGTTCGACCTCGGCGATTTTCACATCCAAGCCGGACAAGCGCGGATCGGATGGACTGACCATGGCGCCCCAACCCCCCTGGGCGGCACCGCCGCCGGCGCGGAATTTGATCCACATCGTGTTGAGCGGAATGAAGACCGTGGCGTTCTTGAGTCGGAAGGCCCAATTCCGGTTGTTGCCGCCCCAACCACGGCTGCGCACGACACTGGTCTTGTTGGTCTGCGTTTTTTGGGCGGCCAGTTCGCGTTCCTTCCGATCCTGTTCGCTCTCGTAATGTTGAAACATGCCGATGATCGTGAGCGCCTGGCCGTTGAGGTTGATGGTTTCGCCCAGTGGAATGATTTCGTGGCCAACCTGTTCCGGTGAACCAAACAGTTCATCGCGCACGTCCGTGCCGATGACACAGACGCTGCGCGCCATCTCGTCATCAATTTCATTGAACATGCGACCGTGTTCGACAACGTGTTCGTACATCTCCAGCGCCACCGGCCAGACGCCGGTGCAATTCCACGGACGATACGTCTTCGTGTTCGCCGAAACGGTCGCGCCGTATAACCGCATTTCGGGAGAAACGCGCGCCGCCAGCGGGGCGCTGGACTGCAAGGCATAAACGTCGTTGATGGTCACGCCCACGGCCTGGTCCAGCAAGTGCCGTTGATAGATGGGAACTTTCTGTGGCTCGACCCGGATTTTTTGCAGCCCGCCAATGGCGACCAACGCCTCCTTCGCGCCATTCTCCATGCCTTTGATCATGGCCGACATGGCGACCAGGCTCGAGACGCCGAGAATGATCCCCAACATCGTCAACAACGAGCGGAATTTGTGCGCCCAGATTTCCTTGAACCCGATGACAATGGCGTTCCAAAAATTCATGCGACCTGCGGGGTAACGGCGACCGCCCGATCGAGTCCAGCCAACCGGGGATCAACTTTCTCAGCAATCTTGCCGTCGCGGATTTCAATGCGACGCGGTGTGACGGCGGCGATTTCCGGATCGTGCGTGACGAGGATGACGGTGCTGCCTTCGCCACTCAACTTGCAGAATAATTGGAGAATGGCTTCGCCCGTGTTCGTATCGAGATTGCCGGTCGGTTCATCGGCGAAAATGATTTTGGGTGAGTTCACGAGGGCGCGGGCGATGGCCACCCGCTGCTGTTGCCCGCCCGAAAGTTGCGAGGGGCGGTGCTTGCTGCGGTTTTCCAAATCGACCATCTTAAGCGCAGCCATGGAGCGCTCGCGTCGTTCGCGGCCGGACACGCCGCTGTAAACCATCGGCAGTTCCACGTTCTGCAGGACGTTCAGTTTCGGCAGCAGATTGAAGAACTGGAAAACGAAACCAATCTTGCGGTTGCGAATGCCGGCCAGTTCACGCGGCGACGCTCCTTGGATCATGGTGCCGTCCAGTTTGATCGTGCCCTTGGTCGGCGTGTCGAGACAACCGAGAATGTGCATCAAAGTGGATTTGCCGCTGCCGGAAGGGCCGATGATGGAAATGAACTCGCCGGTTTCAATGTCGAGGGAGACATCGTCCAGCGCGCGAATTTCCTCCCCGCCGAGCAGGTAAATTTTGCTGACGTTGCGAAGTTCGACCAGTGCCATAAGTCAACGGGCGTGTCAGCGGGTGCGAGGAACCGTGGCGGGAGCGGCCTTGCCCGTGCCGCCGGTTTTTGAAGTGCTCTCCGACTTGCCGGCGCTGGCTTCAACCTTGTTCGTGTTGACGCCCAGCGGCGACTTGACGAGCCGGGCCAGTTCTTCCTTGGGCAATTCCAACGCGACGACTTCACCGGACGACAACCCCTTTTCCACCTCCGCATAAAAAAAATCAGACACACCAATAAGGACGGGCCGGCGTTCATAACTCTCATTCTTCACCACGTAAACAAACCTCTCGTTCTGTTGGGTCTCCTCATTCAGCTCGGTGAAAACGGCTGACAAAGGCACCGCCAAAACATTGTCGGCGGCGGCAACGGGAATCTTGATGTTCGCGGTCATGCCGGGCCGGATGCGCTTATCGACATCTTTCAGCAGGATGCGAGTGGCAAAACCTTTGATGTTGTTTTTGATCGTGGCCTGCGGCGCGATGCGTTCCACCTTGCCGTTCACTCTCAGCCCGGGCACCGCTTCCACCTGCACTTCGACTTGCTGTTGCGCTTTCAGCCGGGCGACGTCCGCCTGGTTGATGTGGGCGTTGATGACCATCTCGTTGAGGTTGGCGATGGTCAAAACCTCCGTGCCGCCGGCAACCCCGCCGGAGCCGGACACTGCCTGTCCGACTGAAACCGGGCGCGTCAGAATTGTGCAATCAAATGGGGCGAGGATTTTTGTCTTCGTCAGTTGATATTCCACCAAGCCGAGATCCTTCTCGACTTTTTGGAGAGTGTTCTTGGCGAGGTCGTATTCGGTCTTGGTATCATCGAACAACTCCTGGGAAATCAGCTTGTCGTTGTAGAGTTGCACGCTGCGTTCATAGTCGCGCTTGGTTTTCTCCAGATTCAGGCGCGCCGCCTCGATGGAGATGAGCGTCAAGGAACGTTGCGTCTGCAGGTCTTGATCGTCGAGTCCAAACAACACGCTGCCCTTCTTGACCTGATCGCCAAGGTCCACCAACAAAGAATTGATCTTGCCATTGATTTCCGGGCGCACGGAGACCTGGTCGGCCGGTCCGATTTCACCGGCGGCGTTGACCGCAAAATGGATGTCGCGGGATTCAACAATGGCGGTGGTTGGTCGTCCGGGGTTCCCGTTCGTGTGGTTGGTCTTGTCCAAACCTTTCCAAACATAAACGCCGCCGCCACCCACTGCCACAACTGCCATTACCACAAAGAAAGTTTTCATTAATCAACAACCTGCAGAGTATTCTTTCCGAAAGCCGCGTGCAAATGCGAACTTCAGGCGAAAAAGCGAACACGCTTCAGCCATTTAAACGATTTGAGGCAGGCCAAAGTTACCTTTGGCGCAAGAAACCACGCGCCAACGGTGGCGCGTGGAATGTACAGAGATCGCTCTTGAGTCGGATTTGTGAAACAAACCTCGTCACTTCTTGGCCGTCTTCGGCACAAAGGTGTAAGGCAAAACGTCGGGGACCACGCTCACTTGCGTTGTGAATTTAAACGGGGCCGGTCCGCCATTCTTGTAGGTCAATTCAACAAAAAATGCCGTCCAGCCTTTTTCCGGTTTGGGCACTTTGCCGACATACATGCCGCCACCTTCGTCCGTCAATTCACTGCTGTGATACGCCGGTCCAATCTTTTCGAGCCGGAAATCGCGGGCATTCGGATCGGTGGCCTGCCAGAGTTTAACCGCCGCCGGCTTGTCGATCGTCTTCACACGCAGAGAGCCGTCCTTCTCCAGCGCCCAAGTAAACTCCGGAAGATGTCCCCCGGTCAGGACCGCGTTGTAACAGGCGAGCAATGTTTCCCAGGCGTCTGACCCGCGCAGCGAGTGATCGGCATTGGGAACGTAGCGAAGATATTTCGTGCCCGGCAAATCCTTGAAGTAAAACTGCGCCGAGTCGGGCAGGAAGAATTGATCGCCTCCGGCGTTGATGATGAACTTGGGCATCGTCAGTCGGTCACGGTATTCATACGGCTCCTCAATTTTCATCAGCGCCCGGTATTCCGGCGTGCCGTTCCAGTCCATGAGGCCCATCGCCACATAATCGCCCACCGCCGGCGCCCAGAATCCGTAGGCCTCCCAGTGATGCTTGAAAGAGGGTTCAATGTTCAGCAGATCAATCACAAATGGAACAATGGCAATGACGCGCTTATCCACTGCCGCCGTCGTCCACGTTGTCCAGCCGCGCTTGGAGCCGCCCGCGACCACAAACGAATCAACCTTTACGTTGCCACCCTCCGGGCTGCCGAGAAACGCGGTCACGGTATCCATGGCGCGCACGGCGCTCTTGGTCATCGGCAGACGTGCCGGCCATTTGGGGTCGCCGGTGTGAAGGAACTTGTTCCAGGTATAAGCAATAAAAGAATCCTCCGAACGACCAAACGATTCTCCGACGAAGGTCAGCGGCTGGTTCGGCACTTGTCGTAATTCCGTGACGACGGATTTCGTCTCGACGGCGACCTTGACCATGTTGGCCTCGGCTGATTTCGGCGGGCCGCCGTTGTTATTGCCGCCGCCAATGAACAGGAGCGACTTGGAGCTCTCAACCTTGTCGGGCTTGACCATGACCATCCAATGTTTCCAAAGCGGTCGGTTCACCTCGTTCGTGGTCAAGTAGGCTTGCGAGGTCATTTCCAAAATGTAAGTGGTCTGGCCCTCGCCCTTGACGGTGTCCACAAGATGATAACTGTAATTTGGATCGGGTGTGGCGACGTATTTGTCGAGCGGAGTGGGCGCGGCGCCGGCCCTGGAATAAGACGCGACTTGCGCGTAACCGGTCAGAGAAAGGCCGATGGCCAAGGCGAGAAGCAGGTGCCGCCAGCCCATGAGAATGCGATTGGAACGATCTAATTTCATAAATTGTGAATCAAAATGTTTTTGCCTTAATTAACAGTTAACGGAACCACGCCGCTTACAAACGCTGGTTTTGTCTCTTCTGTCAATCCGGTTTTTGCTTTTTCGGAACTGAACCGAAATGGAAATGCCACGTCAATCGGCTGTGTTTGGACGCCACTTCGCGGGATTGGATTCAAAAAGGACGGTTTATTTTGCCGGAAGTTTCACCTTTGCCAGGTAGATGCTCGCCTTGCCTTCGTGCGAGGAATAATAGCTGACCCAGAGCAGGCCATCGTGCCAGGCGAGGCCGGGATAACTATTGTCGCCGCCGGAAGGAAGTTTAAGAAACTCTGTGAGTTTGCCGGAGTCGGCATCCACCCACATCAACGCTGTGCGCGCCCCGCCGTCGTAGAGCCGAACCGCGGCCACAATCCGCCCATCCGCCAAGCGAAGCATGTGTGGTCCGCCGATTTTGACACCGAGGTCTTTCCACTGCCATTCTTTGTAGGGCGGCCTGGCAAGGCCCAATTGGCCGGATGCTTTTTCGCCATCGCGACGCAGCAGGCACAACGCGGTATCATCGGGCAGAAAGACAATCGACGTTTCATTCGGATGACCTTCATCGAAAAGTTTCGGCACAAGTGTCTCGAACCTCTTGCCGTCCTTGCTGGCGTAAAGCCGGATGAAGTTTTCTGCCGTCGTGTCGTAGCCGACGCTGTAAGCAGTTTTCTTGTGCCACGTCGTCCGCCACAGCCAGAAGTTCGGGTCACCGATTTTGACCGGCTCACTCCAGTTGTGTCCATCCTTGGAAAACCAGGCGAGCGATTGATGCTTGAACTCTGCCGGCTGGTGCAACGCCGCCGCGCCGCTGAGCATCAACTGACCGCCCGGCGTGATCGTGATCTTGGCGTCGCGCAAATCGCTTTTGTCACCAGTGATCAACGCGGCGGAGCTCCAGGTCTTGCCGTCACTTGAGGTAATGATTCGCAACGCGCCATCGGGCGAGACGTGCGCCTGGCCTTCACGAAACACGCAAAACCAGTTGCCTTTGAACCAAACCAAATCAGTGAAGGCATTGTGCGGGGCTTGGTCCCAGATTTTGCGGACTTCAACGACTTCCGACTCGTTCCGTTGTCGGATTGAATCTGGTTGTCCGCCGGCGTGCAACAGAGCTTTTGTTTCCGCGACCGTGTGTGTGTACTTTGGATTGTTTGCCAGGTTGGTGAATTCATGAGGGTCCTTGTCATGGTCGTAAAGTTCCACGCCAGCTTTGCCGTCGTCCCATTCGGTGTAGCGCCAGCGTTCGGTGCGAACACTGCGGCCCATGATTTGGCGACCGTTCTCCGTCCGGGTCACTTGCGTGTAGGCCGGTTTGGTCCATCGAGCGTTCGGGTTGTTCAACAGCGGACGCAGACTTTGGCCAGCGAGATTTTTTGGCGCGGGCAGGTCGCAGAGATCCGCCAGCGTCGGGTATAGGTCCACAAACTCCACTGTGCGCCCGCTGCCCTTGCCTTGCGCTTTCTGGCTCGGAGCAGCAATGATCAACGGGACGCGCGCCGATTCCTCAAACAAACTCATCTTCATCCACTGCCGGTGCTCGCCGAGCAGGTAACCGTGATCTCCCCAGAGCACGACGATGGTATTCTCCCAGAGCTTCAAGCGATCCAGCGCCTCGAGCAGTTTGCCGACCTGGGCGTCCATGAACGAAATGGCGGCGAAGTAAGCGCGCATGGCTTCACGCTGTTGTGGCTCGGTCAAACCCCAGTCCGGCGGCTTGGTGTAAAGCGCGACCGGCGGGATGTCGGCGAGATCGTTCGCGGGGTTTTGCGCCAGTTTTATCTTTTCCAACGGATACATGTCGAAATAGTTTTTCGGCGCAATGTAGGGACAATGTGGACGGTAAAACCCAACCGCGAGGAAGAACGGCTTGTCCTTGTGTTCTTCCAACAAACGAACCGCCGCGGCCGCGCCCTTGCCATCGGTTTGTTCTTCATCCGTGCCGTCCGCGGCGAGAAACGCCAGGGCGCTGCCAAGACCGCGCCTGGGTGTGTAGTTGGTGAGTTTGCCTTCCTCGTCCTTGTCGCGACCACGTGGATTCACCACCTCGTCCCACGATTGCGGATCGTCCAGACCGTCGGTGCCGATTTGTCCGGGGACGCCATAATGAAAAATCTTCCCGACTCGTGCGACGAAGTAACCATGCTGACGAAACAATTGCGGCAGCGTGACGACATCCGGCAGCGTCGATTTACGAAAATCAACCTTGAGATCAAAGATGCGCGTCGTGTCCGGACGCAAACCAGTCAGCAGTGAAACGCGACTCGGACTGCAAAGCGGGAATTGGCAATACGCGCGGTCGAAACGAACACCACGCGCGGCGATCCGGTCGATGTTCGGCGATTTCACCAGCGAATGGCCGTAACATCCGAGCGCATTGTTCAGATCATCAGCGGCGATGAAGAGAACATTCGGTTTGCGTGATCGTGTCTGGGCGGATTCAACTGCCGGAGAAATCGCAGCCGTGAGACAACAGCAAACCAGAAGGATGGAGAATTGTCTTTTCATTTTCGCCAGAGTAATTGTCAGCGGAAACTTTTAATAGGAAGAAAGAACTGGAAAGTGGGACGCGGGTGCGGCGTTTGTCGCGACTTGCTCTTGAACCCAAACACATGAAAAACAGTACGAATGTTTTGCGTAGTGTCGAAGACTTCTCATCTGATTCCCCCACATCTTGTGTCTGAAATTAACGGTCCCACTACATTCTGTGGGTTGATTTTGTTTCATAATGTCCGCATAATACGCCTGTTCGTTGGCTGAATTCTTACAAACGAAATTATGTCCAGTCGTGGAGAAAAGTTGGGGGGTTCTCGTCGTGTCTTTCTCGAGCCGATGGCGATTTTTATTCTCTGCTGTTCGATTCATGCGCAAACGAACGAAACCCAGCCAGCCGCTACGACACCTTCTTCAAACCTTGACGCGAGCCGCGTGTTCGCGCTGGGCATGATCGAAACCGGGAATGATGATCGCGGCGTAGGGCGCGCCGGCGAAATCAGCCGCTATCAAATTCATCCCGCGGTCTGGAAAGCGTATTCAAACTCGCACGAGTATCAGAATCCCGAAGTCTCGCTCGAGGTGGCGCGGCAGCATTGGACGACGCTGAGCAATTATTTTAAAGAGAAAGCCGCGCGCGAGCCGAGCGATTTCGACATGTATGTTTTATGGAACACGCGCTACGGGTTTTATGCCGCAAAAGGATTTGATCCGCTGCGCTTGCCGCGGTTTGTACAGGACCGCGCTCAAAGGTTTGTGAATCTGGTCAACCGCAAGGGTTGAACGTTTGCCAAACTTCGCGGGCAGGCTCGCCAGCCTTTGCCCATCGCTTATGCTTCCGCAAGAGCCTTGTTTTGCCCACAGGCTGAATATCGGCAGGTAAAAGATGAGCAGACGATACAACCGCCGTGAGAGGTTGGGCTTCCCGGCCAGGCAAACGCCCCTTGAACAACATGTGCCCAAAAGTTGTGCTGCGCGATGAGAGGCCGAAGGCGGCTTTGGGCGGCGCTGGCGGACGCAAAATTCCCAACGCCATCTTTGGTGTCCAGACTGGGTATATTGGACTCGGAAGGTCGATGGAGGGCGCGATTTCCGCGCCGCGCCGGCACAGTATTTCAAAATGCCCGGTTACAAGATCGGTGCCCGCGCCCTGGTGAGTGTGGTGACCTTCAATCCCAAGTCAGGCGAGGTTCATGGCGCGTCACGCTAACGTCACCGGCAGATGCCTTGCCGATCACGAACGCGCATGGGCGAGCGCCGGTGTCTGGGTCGCTTGAGGTGCCATTGCGGGAGATGCCGCGTCTGGCTTGGGACTGGCGACTGGGTTCGCATTGTCCGGACCCATCTTGCTGTTCCGGAGCAGTAAATGGATGAGGGCGACGTAGGCGCCAACCATTACACAGACTCCAATGAAGATCAGAATCGACTCGATGCCAATCATAGCGTTCTCCTGTTCGTTTCGGAATAATGACCATCATTATTCCTGCGTTTGGTTAAAAAGTAAGTCCGACGGTGGTTCTGCACTCCACGAATGTTGCCAAATACCAGGCGGATTTTGTCCGCGATTGATCGGTTTTATTTGCCAAGCAGAGGGGCCGACAGTTAAAAGCAGCACATGCCAATTCACCTTCCGCCAATCACGCGCCGGCAATTTCTGACGCGGTCAATCGCCGTTGGCGCGGGCTTGTTCATTAGCCCGCGGCCCGTGTCCGCTGAAGCAAGCGACCCGCACAGTCTGATTCTGCTGGCGGACACGCACATCGCCGCCGACCGAAACAAAAGCGCGCGCGATGTGAACATGACGGATAATTTGAAGACCGTCGCGGAAGAGTTCATCGCGTTACCCAAGCGACCGTCGGGTGTGCTGGTCAATGGCGATTGCGCCTTCAACACGGGCGAACCAGGCGACTACGCCACATTGACGGAGTTGCTCAAACCGATCCGCCAGGCGGGACTGCCGATTCATCTGACCTTGGGCAATCACGACGCGCGCGATCATTTCTGGGCCGCCTTGACCGAGGTGAAGGCAGTGAAGCGTCCGCTCGCCGACAAGCACGTCGCCATGTTGCGCACGCTGCGGGCGAACTGGTTTCTGCTCGATTCACTAGAAACCACGAACGTGACGCCCGGTTTGCTGGGCGATGCGCAACGCGATTGGCTCGTGAAAACTCTCGATGAGAACGCCGACAAACCGGCCGTTGTTTTTGCTCACCACAATCCGCAAAAGGACAACGCGCCTTCCGGCCTTAAGGACACGGAAAGATTCTTTGAAGTCATCGAGCCGCGCAAACAGGTCAAGGCTTACATTTTCGGCCATACGCACAATTGGAACGTCACAAAGACGGACGGCGGCATCCACCTCATCAACCTCCCGCCGGTCGCTTACGTTTTTGAAAAGGGAAAACCCAACGGTTGGGTGCAAGCGATGATGCAGCCGGACAGTCTCCGCCTCGAATTGCATTGTCTCGACCGCATGCACAAGGACCACGGCCAAGTGCTGAATTTGAAATGGCGTGCCGGTTAAGGGACGAATGCTTCAACACTGCCGAGCGCGACGACGACCGCAGGCGGAAAAACTTTTTCCACATCTTCTTCAATTCGGATCGTGACTTGGGGCAGCGCGTCATGCTCGGTTTCACCGCGATTGATGATGACGTAGGGCACACCGTTTCGCGCCGCGAGCAGGGGAATTTCCGCCGCCGGATAAACAGAAAGTGTGGAACCAAGCGCGATGACGAAATCGGCGCGGCTCGCCGCGTCCTCGGCGCGCGACAAATCTTTCGGGCGAAGGTTCTGGCCGAAACTGATGGTGGCCGGTTTCAGAAAGCCACCACATTCACACAACGGCGGGCGTCGTGACTTGCGGAAATGATCGAAGTGCGCTTCCGGATCGGAGCGTCGCAAACAAGTCTGGCATTCCACCTCGCTGTTCGTGCCGTGCAATTCCACCAGACGTTCTGCGGACGTTCCAGCGCGCGAATGGAGGCCGTCGATGTTTTGTGTGACGACCATGAGCAGTTTGCCGGCGCGTTCGAGTTGCGCGACGGCTTCGTGCGTGGCGTTCGGTCGCGCGTCCCGAAAGGCGTTCCAGGCTTCGAGTTTGTAATCCCAGTGTTCGATGCGCGCCGCTTCCGACGCCATGAAATCCTGGTAATAGACCGGTTGGCGTTTTTTCCAGACTCCGTTTGGCCCGCGAAATTCCGGAATGCCGCTGCCGGTCGAGATGCCCGCGCCGGTGAAGACGAGAACGTTCTTTGACGCGCGAAGCAGTTGAATCAATCGCTCGATCTCGGTGCTTGCTTTGGCCATGACGCCATTTTGGTTCGCCGGTGCGAAAATGCAATCCGGTGGTTTGCTGTTTACGGGAAGGAATTTGCCGGTAGGCTCAAGCCGTCATGCGACAGATCGGCCATCTCGAAACTGAATCCGCCGCCCGCACCTTTGGCGACTATCTCATTGTGCAAGGCATCAAGAACGAGATTGAGATGGAGAAGGGACTGGGGTGGGCGGTCTGGGTTCACGCGGAAGAGGAGATGGAGCGCGCGAAGCAATTGCTGGCCGACTATCGCGCAAACCCGAAAGACGCGAAGTTTCGAGCGGAGGCAAAGGCGACGAAGCTCCGCGAACGGGAAAAGGAGGAACAGAAAGCCTACGAACAACGCATTCGCGGTCGGCGGCATTTGTTTCGTCCGCTTCGAGAATACGGCTTTGGCCCGCTGACGTTTGCGATGATCGTCATCAGCGTGGTCGTTTTTGTGCTTTCGAAAATGGGCGACGATCCGGAAGCGATCATGGGTTTGTTTGTCACGAAGTTCGACATCAGTGGCGGTTACATTCAGTGGGAACGCGGTTTGCAGGAAATCCGGCACGGTGAAATCTGGCGGCTGTTCACGCCGATGTTCATCCATTTCGGTCCAATTCACATCCTTTTCAACATGCTTTGGCTGCGCGACTTGGGCAGCATGATCGAAGGCCGACAAAGCACTTGGCATCTGGCCCTTTTCTCACTGACAGTCGCCGCCCTTTCAAATCTGGGCCAATACCTGGTCAGCGGGCCTCATTTCGGAGGAATGTCTGGCGTCGTTTACGGTTTGCTCGGCTACATATGGATCAGAGGAAAATTTGATCCAGCTTCAGGCCTGTTTGTGCACAAATCCACAGTCACGATGATGATCGTCTGGTTTTTTCTGTGCTTCACTCCTTTGCTGGGGCACATCGCCAACACCGCCCACGCCGTCGGCTTGGGGATGGGCATGGCGTGGGGTTATCTCAGCAGTCTCAAGTATCGCTAACCCAGATCAAAGCAGTCGAATTTGGGGAGCGCAGCCGCCCCGGCTGTGGTTTGGCGCGCCCTCGCGCCAAACGTTTCTCGCGGCATCAGAACCAAATGGTTCGCTCGCACGCGGCACTCGAATGCCGACGACGAGGGCGTCGTCGGTTGCGCCCGGGGCGGTCGCGCTCCCCTTTTCCACTGAATGGTTTCGGTTAATACTTCAGCACTTTGGCAAGAAATTCCCGGCTTTGAGGAAAGTTCGGATGGTCGAAAACTTGTTGCACCGGCCCGGCTTCCACGATTCGTCCGTCTGCCAGCAACGCAACTTGATCGGCGACCTGCCGCGCGAAGCCCATCTCATGCGTCACCAAAATGAAGTCGCGCCCTTCCTCGCGCAGTTCCTTGATCATATCCAATACTTCAGCGGTCATCTCCGGATCGAGCGCCGAGGTGGGTTCGTCGAACAATAGCAGGCGCGGCTTGATCGAGATCGCGCGGGCGATGGCGACGCGCTGACGCTGGCCGCCGGACAATTCCGCCGGTCGTTTGTGCGCGTGGTTGGCGAGACGAAATCGCTCCAGCAATTGCCGCGCAATTTCCTGCGCTTCGGCCAGTGGGTGGCCGTGCACTTTTTCCAACGGCAGCGTGATGTTTTGCAACGCGGTCAAGTGGGGAAAGAGATTGAATGCCTGGAAAACCGTGCCGATGGTTCGGCGATGTTTGAGCAGGTAATTCTCCTCGAACACCACGCGTTCGTCATTGATTTCAACCGCGCCCGTATCGAGGTATTCCAATCCGGCGATAACGCGCAGCAAAGTCGTTTTGCCGCCGCCCGACGGACCGATGAGCGCCAGCGTGTGAACTTTCTCGAGCGCGAGCGTCACGGCGTCGAGCACAAGGTGGCCGTCGAAGCGCTTGGAAATGTGATCGAGCCGGAGTTTCATGGCGCGTCAAAGCGGTTGCATCGTTGTATCATGCATCACGTTTCAAATTTGACCCGTTGCTCCAGATGCCGCGTCCAAAGCGAGATCGGCAGCGTCAAAATCAGATAACCCACGGCAAGGGGAATGTAACTTTCCAGCGCGCTGAAGGTGTAGGCGTTGACTTCGCGCGCGTTTTGGGTGAATTCGTTCAGGCTGATGGTGGAGAGCAGCGACGAGTCCTTGATGAGCGAAACGAACTGCCCGGCGAGGGGAGGCAAGGTCTGGCGCAGTGCCTGCGGAAAGATGACGTAACGATAAGTCTGTGCGCGCGTCAGGCCGATGGCTTTGGCGGATTCCAACTGGGATTGTCCCACGCTTTCGATGCCAGCACGGATGACTTCGGAGATGTAAGCGCCACTGAAGCAGGAGAGAATCAGGACACCGACGAGAAAACGGTTCTCGGCATGGAACGCCGGCGCGACGACGTAGAAGAAAATCAAAATCTGCACCAGCAACGGCGTTCCGCGCACGGCCTCTACATACACCACGCTGAAATAACGCAACGGTAGAAAGTGCGCGCGCCGCGCCAGCGCAAAGAAAAGACCGATGATCGTGCTCGAGCCAAGCGCGATGATTGAAATCAAGACTGTCGCCAGCCAGCCTTGGAGAAACTTTTCCCGATATTTGTAAACCGAGGCCCAGCCCCAGTGATAGTTCAGTTGGTCGAAAGCAAAATAGAACAGGAACGCCAGCAGCAGGAGTACGGCGGCGAAATTGAGGATTCGAACTGGCCACGTTGGTGCAGTTGCCGGCGTCGAGCTGGGAGCGAAGAACAATTCCTTCACGTTCAGAAGTAGAAAGGAATGCCCATTTTTCCGAAAGCTTCTTTTTGCTCCTTTAAGTAGCGCTCGCCGAGTTCGTCAAACCCTCCCCTGGCTTTGAGGTCCTTCAGAAATGCGTTCACCTGCAGTTTCAACGCGGGGTTGCCTTTGCGAATGCCAATGGCCCAGGACTCCTCCTGAAACGGTTTCAACAGCGCGCGCGTGGTGTCAGGATTGCGCTGCCAGTTCTTGAAGGTGGACATTTGATCGTAGATGAAAGCGTCCGCCTTGCCTTGGACGACTTCCAACACGCAGGCATCTTCCTTGTCGAGCACCAGCACTTTTGCGTTCTTCACCTTCGTGGCCGTGTAAGTGTGGCCGGTTGTTCCTTGTTTGACAGCCAGGATTTTTCCCGGTTGGTCCACGTCTTGAATGGACTGAATGTTGGAGTTTTTCCCGACCAACAGACAGAGGCCCGTTTTCAAGTAGGGGACGGAGAAATCAATGGACTGAGCGCGCTCAGCCGTGGCTGTCATTGACGAAACGATGAGATCGATCTTGCCGGTCTTCAGGGCGGGGATCAGCCCGTCGAACGGAAGGTTTTGAATTTGGACTTCTTTGCCGAGAAATTGGCCGAGCGCCGTGGCAATATCGACGCTGACACCAGTGGGGCTTCCACGTTCATCCGTCATTTCAAACGGCGGATAAGATAGTTCCATTCCCACAATCAACTTGTTGCTGTCTTTGGAAGAACAGCCAGAGAGCAGGCCGAGCAGCGGCGAGCAGAAAAGAATGAACGCCGACGCAGGCCAGTCCGCCAGGGTCGAAGTCAGTCGCTTTTTGGAAACGTATTTCATTAGCATTGGATAAGCTGGCGTCACAGTTTGGGCAACGATTCTTTACTTTCTAACCCATACACTGGCTTCCGCCACGCTCCATTGAAACTTGCGCGCATGTTCGCGAATCAAGAACGGAAGGTCTTTGGTGAACGAGAATCCGAAGTCGTGACCCAGGATGATCTTCAGCGTATCGAGTGTTCTAATTCGTTGACCGTCGTGTTCAAAACCGCCGAGCCAGTTTTCTCGCGGCGTGTATTCCTCCAACCACGTGTAGGGCGAAGTGATGATGAGTTGACCGCCAGGTTTCATCAAGGCGGGAAGTTGTTGCAGACAACGACGCGGGGCGCTCAGGCGGTCGATGAGGTTCGCCATGAGCACAACCTCAAACGTTCCGAAATCGTCGCGTAGATACATGGCATCACCGCGCTCGAAGTGCACACGTTGGCGGTCAATGTCGCGAGGAACGACCGCTTGACTGCGACGAGTGCAGTCACCTTCCTCGACGTATTCAAACTCGATCGATCCACATTGTTGTAACGTGCCGGCGGCTTCGATGAATCGTTGTGAGTAATCAATGCCACTCACTTCGCGGCAGTGGCGTGCCAGTTCGAACGTTGCTCTGCCGACCGCGCAACCAAGGTCCAGCGCGCGCGCGGCCGACGACAATCGCACGGGTTCAAGGCATTCGCTTATGCACCGCGCCGGAAAGTTCAACGCATTCAACGGCCCGAAGTCATACGGCAGCACCTCTTCCGGCGAGCCATAATGAAACAGGAGATATTCGGCGACGGCGCGGTCAGTTTCGTAAAAGTTCATTTCAAGCCGTCAAGAGGCTGCGCAGATAGGCGGAAGGTTGATAATTCTCGATCACGACTTGCGTCTGCTCATCACGATACATCCGGACCTGCGGCACGTTGATTTCCGGCGTCTTGGTGGAGGAGAACAGGATGTCATCGTGCGTCGCGTTTTTGGCGGTGGCGAATTTGTCCGGGGTCAGGTGACCGCCCAGATGATCGCTGCGTCCCGTCGCCACGTGGAGCGTGCCCAGGATTTTTTCATCCTGGATGTCGCGTCCGGCGGGCGGCAATTCCTGGGTGCCGAAACCCAGTTCACCCAACTCGCCCGTAACCGGATCGTTTTTGAGCTTCAGGTTGTGAGCATCGACAACGCTTTGTTTGCCGAAGAACAGCGCGGCCTTTTGAATCCGGCCACCCGCCACTTCCATCAAGCCAAGCGTTCCGTCTTCGTAGCGCAACGGGAAGCGGCCTTCCGCGCCGGTGGGAACAAAATAAACTTCGCCGGCGGGCAGATTGGCCACGTCGGGTTTTTCGCCACGACAAAGACCGTGGCTTTTCTGTGCCTCCTGGCGGTCACAATAGAGTTTGAGCATCTCTTTGTGTCCATTCATGTCAAAATCAATTTCAAACCTTTCGGCGCGCGTCAGGCCGAGCCGCAACTTTTCGGCGTTGCGACTGACTTCGTTGTAATCGACCGCCAATCCGGTTCTCAAAATGATTTCATTCAGGCCGTGCAGCGTCGCGCCGCGAAAGCCAAAACGCTTTGCGAACGCGGTCAGCGGCGCCGTGGCGGAATAAGTCGAGATGCAGAGCAGGATGTTGTAGCGCGGATAGATGTCCTTTTCAAAACTCAGCTCCCGCCCGGCCAGATCGACGACGCGATCGGGCAGATCGAGATTGCTGCCGCCGGTGATTTCGTAGGCGAACAAATCACCGCGGCGCAGTTTCAGCTCCGCCAGCCCACCGTTTTTGAGCCCTTGATAAAACACATCGTGCGCATGTCGTTGAATCGTCAGCCGGTCGTTCTTCAGGAAGGCAAAGTCCTTCACGTCTCGCGGATCCGCCAGATCAATCAGGATGGCAACGCTTTCTCCAGCCCTTGGCGCGAACACCGTGTTGAGGAGGCGAGTCAGGCTGAACGATGGAAATTGATTGGGCGACTTGTGCATGATTGATTGAGCCGATTGAGTTTGCCTGTCAACCTGTACAAATTATTCGGGAAAGCAACTGTGCAAGTCGAACATTTTTTCCAAGAGTGACCAACTGCCAGGTGGACAAGGCGTAGGACTTTGCTATGATCTGGTAAACCGAGGGAATGAACGTGGCCATGACTTCTTCTTTTAGACGTTGTCCTTGTGGCATGGGGCGCGGTTTTACCCTGATCGAGCTGTTGGTGGTTATTGCCATCATCGCCATTCTGGCGGGCCTGCTGCTGCCCGCCCTGATCCGCGCCAAAATGAAAGGGCAGGGGATTTATTGCATGAACAATTTGAAGCAATTGCAAGTCGCCTGGATTCTCTACACTGATGATCATCAAGGACGATTGCCGCCGAATGTCGGCGGCGCTTACGGCAACTGGGTGGGCGGCAGTATGGAATTGGGAACCGTCCCAGTCGGCGCCGACAGCACCAACACTGTGCTGCTGGTTGACCGGGTCAAATCGGTGATGGGGCCGTACGTCCAGAACCCGAATGTTTTTCGTTGCCCGGCGGACAAGTCCAGAGTAATTGTCGGCCGAAATGGAGTGCATCCCCGCGTGCGCAGCATGTCGATGAACAATTGGATGAACGGCAGTGATCTCGACGCTCCGGCGTTCATCATCTTCCGTCGGACTGCGGACATCATCAAGCCGGCGCCCTCAAATGCTTTTGTCTTTATCGATGAACACGAGGACAGCATCAACGATGCGATGTTTGGCGTGGACATGCGGGGCTTCGGCGCGGCGCTGACCGTCATCGATTGGCCCGCTCATTATCACAGCCATGCCGGAGGCGTTTCTTTTGCGGACGGGCACTCGGAAATTCACAAGTGGCGCGATCCCCGGACCCGGAAGCGTGTGACGGGCCGAGACCTGGGCCGGGAACCGTCGCCAAACAATCCTGATTTCGCCTGGTTGCAGGAACGCGCGACCAGCAGAAAATAAGAAAGGTGTGAGGTCCTTGCAGGCCTCACACCTTGAAATCTCTCCCAGTCGACTTAGTAACGGTTGCCGCCATCGCGACGACCACCGCGTCCACCGCCGCCACCGCCACCACCACCGTAACCGCCGGAACGTGGAGGACGTTCTTCGCGGGGACGGGCTTCATTAACGGTCAGGTCACGCCCGCCAAAGTTTTTGCCATGCAGGGCTTGAATGGCTGCGTCGGCGCCTTCCTTGGTTTCCATGGTGACAAACGCGAAGCCGCGCGGGCGGCCGCTGAATTTGTCCATGATCAGATCGACGCTGGTCACCGGACCGTGCGCGGCGAAGAGATCCTGGAGATCGTTTTCGGTGGTGTTGAAGGAAAGATTTCCTACAAACAATTTAGTGCTCATGATGATTTCACTGACTTAGACTCACTGTGTCTTTCCGGACTGTTCCCGACCATCGGGTTTCAAATCATCACTGAAAACACTTTCAACTGAAGATTTACCATGACCCTGAAATCGACCAGTTATCTAACTGGCGAGGAAGATTGCCCGATTCCGCAATGAATGCAAGGAATTTTATTGGAGCTTACGGCCAAAGAGAGTCAAACAGAACAACATGGAGCGGCGGGAAGTTTTCCATCTTCCCGCCGCTCAGTCGCGATTTGAACTCGGCACGCCAACCATAGCGTAGATGGTGCCGACGATTTTTTGAACACTGGGACAGCTTCTCGGTTACGAACACTTCTGAAAATGAAGCAAAGTTTCCCTTCATCAGACTGAACATCCAAACGCCTTGCCCGCCTCGTGGCGCTGTCCCGGTTAACCAAGGGCGTTGTGGGGGGATTTTTCACTCTCAACACCCGGATCGCCTTCGGTCATGGATGCGACTATCCCAGTTATGTCGCCCCGGTTTATTCCAGAAGTCTGCCGGGAGGTCAACAGCCTTCCCACCATTGGACAACGCAATTCCGGACTGCCGCGAAAACGGCCATTGGACTCTGCCCGCCACGACGGTTCAAAGACGCACAGTGGTCATGTTGCGCGTCCCAGCAACAAACGGTTAGCTTTGTGCAAAATCCGCCAAGACGTCCTCGGCAATTCCGGGAACAATTACCAAAACCAACCAATGAACCGCGGAGCATGAAACAGCATTGATTCCTGTAAACCATGACCTCACGCGAACGCCTCATCACCACGCTGAACCATCGCCCACCCGATCGCGTCTGTGTGGATTTCGGTGCCACTTGGATTTCCGGCATCCATACTTCCATCGTCCACCAGCTCAAGCAGCGGTTGATCGGGCCGTCCGCTTCGCCGGCGCGCGTTCACGAACCTTACCAGATGCTGGCCGAAGTGGACGCCGAACTCCGGTCCGCGCTGGGCGTGGATGTGATCGGCGTCTGGCCGCGCAAGAATATTCTCGGCTACGAAGCCTCCGGCTGGAAACCGTTCACGCTTTTCGACGGCACGCCCTGCCTGGTGCCAGGCAACTTCAATGTCACGCCCGCCTCCGACGGTGGCTGGCTGATGTATCCCGAAGGCGACCTCACCGCGCCGCCGTCAGCGCACATGCCCAAAGCCGCTTACTTCTTTGACACGCTTATCCGCCAGGAGCCGATTGACGAGGATCATTTGAATCCAGAAGACAATCTTGAAGAATTCAGCCTGCTCTCGGTGGAGGACATCGCGCATTACGAGCGACAAGTGGCGTGGCTGGATCAGAACGCCACGGACACTGGTGTCGTATTGCTCGCGCCCGGCACTGCGTTTGGCGACATCGCGCTCGTGCCGGCGCCGTTCCTCAAGCACCCGAAAGGCATCCGCGACATCAGCGAATGGTACATGACCACCGCCGCACGCCCGGACTACGTTCACGCCATTTTCGAGCGGCAGTGTGAGTATGCGTTGAAGAATTTGGAAACGCTCATCGGCATGTTTGGCGACCGGGTTCAGGCGGTGGTGACCACCGGTACCGACTTCGGAACGCAGAAAGGCCTGTTCATCTCGGCGGAATCCTACCGGAACCTGTTCAAGCCCTATCACCAAAAACTCAACGAACTCATCCACCGGCAGTCGAATTGGAAAACCTTCATCCATTCCTGCGGCGCGGTGGCGCGGCTGATCCCGGATTTTATCGCAGCCGGCTTCGACATTCTTAATCCGGTCCAGTGTTCCGCCGCCGGCATGGACGCGGCGCTGCTCAAGCGGAATTTTGGCAAGGACATCACCTTCTGGGGCGGGTGCGTGAACACCCAACACACCATGTATCAAACGCCGGATGCGGTTTATCGCGAAGTGCGCAAGCGCATAGACATTTTTAACGAAGACGGTGGCTTCGTCTGCAACGCCGTCCACAACATCCAGGGCAATTCGCCGATTGAAAATGTCCTGGCGATGTTCAAGGCCATCAAAGACAGCAGCGGCTGGAAACATGGACCGAGCTGCGGCTTGGCGAAATGCGGCCTCTCCAGATTGGTATAGAGAATGAATCACGACACGGGCTTAAGAAGGTAAAAAACTATGAAATCAATATCCGTCGCATGTTTGACCGCCCTCGCGCTCGCTAACGCTATGCAAGCCACGGAATACCACGTCACCACGAGCGGCGACGACGCCAATCGCGGAACGAAATCGGCGCCCTTTCACACGATCCAGCGAGGCGCAGAACTTGCCCAGCCGGGCGATGTGATCACCGTGCATGAAGGCGTTTACCGCGAACGCATCAACCCGCCGCGCGGAGGCGAGTCCGACAGGAAGCGCATCGTGTATCAAGCTGCGCGAGGCGAAAAGGCCGAGATCAAAGGCTCGGAAGTTGTGAAGAATTGGGTGAAGGTCCAGGACAATGTTTGGAAAGTCGAACTGCCCAATGCCTTTTTCGGAAACTTCAATCCTTACACCAACCTCATCCACGGCGATTGGTTCAATCCCAAGGGCCGCGAGCATCACACCGGCGCCGTCTATCTCAACGGCGACTGGCTGACGGAAGCAGCGAAGCTGGACGAAGTCTTGATGCCCGGCGGCGAATCTCCGGCCTGGCTGTCCGGCGCCGACGCACAGTATCTGCTCAACGTGGCGTGGCTGCGGCCGGGCAAAGGGGCGGCAGACGTAGCGCGGATCCCGGCGACGAGTTTTGCCGCCAAACGCGGCACGCAGAACGCGCCGTGCTCGGAAGGCGGCGAGTGCATCGGTTTCATTTTGCATGGCAATTGGGTGCGCTACGAACGGATCAACTTCGGTCGAGGCACCGAGGAGCTGGAGATTCGCGCGGCCTCGGCCGCGGACGGCGGGATCATTGAAGTTCGATTGGACAGCCAGGACGGCGAACTGTTGGGTGCTTGTGCGGTGCGAAGCACCGGCGATTGGCAAACGTGGTCGTCGTTCAATGCCCGTCTTAAAACCGTTAGCGGTATCAAGACCGTGTGCCTCGTGTTCAAGGATCCGAAAGCGAAAGCGTTGGAGGCGCGGGGTTTGAATCCGCAGTTGTGGTTTGCCCAAGTTGATGCCACGACCACCACGATCTGGGCGCAGTTCAAAGGGGTCAACCCGAACGAGCAACTCGTCGAGATCAACGCGCGGCGAACCGTGTTCTACCCGGACCAGCCCGGTCGGAATTACATCACCGTGCGCGGCTTCACGCTGCGCCAAGCGGCCACGCCGTGGGCGCCGCCGACGGCGGAGCAGATCGGTTTGATCGGCACGCACTGGAGCAAAGGCTGGATCATCGAGAACAACACGATCAGTCATTCGATTTGCTCGGGCATCGCGCTCGGCAAACACGGTGATCAGTTCGACAACACCTCGGCTGACACCGCCGAGGGCTACGTCAAGACCATCGAGCGCGCCCACGCTTTTGCCATCCCCTGGACCAAGGACAACATCGGTCACCACGTCGTCCGCAACAACACCATCTCGCACTGCGAGCAGGCGGGCATCGTCGGCAGCCTGGGCGCCGCGTTCAGCACCGTTACCGGCAACACGATTCACGACATCCACGTGCGGCGACTGTTCACCGGCGCGGAGATGGCAGGCATCAAGTTCCACGCGGCCATTGACGTCCAGATCAGCCGGAATCACATCTACCAAACCTGCCTCGGCCTCTGGCTCGATTGGATGGCGCAAGGCACGCGCGTCTCGGGAAACCTTTTTCACGACAACGCCGGCCAGGATTTGTTCGTCGAGGTGGACCACGGGCCGTTCGTGGTGGACAACAACCTGTTCCTCTCGCCGGTTAACCTGCTGGATATGTCCGAAGACGGCGCCTACGCGCACAATCTGTTCGCCGGGAAAATCACCAACCGGCCCGAGCCGAGCCGCGAGACGCCCTATCATCCGGCTCACTCCACGACGGTTGCCGGCCTGACCACGATCAAAGGCGGCGGCGACCGTTTCTACAACAACCTCTTCGTCGGCAATGGCGAAGCACCCTCTGCGGCGCAAATGGGGAATTTGAGCGAACTGCGCTGGATCAGCAGCCACGGATTGTGGGGATACGATGGCCGCGAATTCCCGCTCCAGACCGGCGGCAATGTGTATCTTCACGACGCGCAACCCTCCAGCAAAGAGACGAAACCGCTCAGGCTACCAGACCACGATCCTGGCCTCCGACTCGTCGAGGAAAATGGCCGGACGTACTTGCACCTCGCGCTGGGCAATTGGCAGCGGCAGGTGGAGACAACTTTCGTGACGACGAAACTGCTGGGCGAAGCGAGGATTCCGAAACTTCCCTACGTGAACCCGGATGATTCGCCGCTGAAGATTGACACGGATTACTTTGGCAAGCGCCGCAACTCATCGCAGCCCACGCCTGGCCCCTTCGAGAATCCTGGCCAGGGAAAACTCAAACTCAAAGTCTGGTGATGATCTTCACCCCATGAAAGCGGAAATCAGTTCAAGCCCCGCCGCCGCGAGAATCAACATTTCCTATTTGCTGCCCATCTGTCTGGTGGCAACCCTTGGAGGGCTTTTGTTTGGTTACGACACCGGCGTCATCTCCGGCGCCATTGAACCGCTGACGGCCCGCTTCCAGCTCAGCGATTTCATGAAAGGTTGGGCGTCGGGCAGTGTGCTCGTCGGGTGCGCGGCGGGCGTGCTGTTGGTCGGGCCGATCTCCGACCGCTTTGGCCGCCGCCTGGCGATGTTTCTGGCGGCGGCGATGTTTCTCGCCTCCGCCATCGGCACCGCTGTGCCCAATGACATCTGGATCTTCATCTGCTTCCGCTTCATCGGCGGATTGGGCATTGGCATCGCCTCCATTTCGACGCCGATGTATATCGCCGAGATTACGCCGGCGCACATCCGCGGACGGATGGTGGCCGTGAATCAGATCGCCATCGTGGGCGGCATCGCGCTGACTTCGTTCATCAACTATTTCATCGCCAAATCCGGCGATCAGGCCTGGCTCATCGCCAGCGGTTGGCGCTGGATGTTTGGCATGGGCATCGCGCCTGCCGTCCTCTTTGGCCTGCTGCTGATTCCGATTCCCGAAAGCCCGCGTTGGTTGATCGAGCGTAAGCGCGAAAACAAGGCGAGGCGGATTCTTGAAAGAGTTGGCGGACCGGGGTTCGCTGGGACGGAGTTTGACAGTATCAAGGCCGCGCTGTCGCAGGAGCGAGGCAACTGGGGCGAACTCTTCTCTGCCAGGCTGCGGCTGCCGCTCTTGATCGGCGTCTTGCTGGCGATCCTCCAGCAAGTCACTGGCATCAACGTGTTCCTGTATTTCGGGACGACCATCTTCAAAACCCTGAGCGCCTCGACCGGCGTGGATGCCGGCCTGCTCCAGCAAATCATCATCAACGGCGCCGGGGTTTTGTTCACGCTCATCGCGATTGCGGCCGTGGACAAATGGGGCCGCAAACCGCTGATGCTCATCGGTGCCGCCGGCATGGGAATCAGCCTGGTGGCGATGGGCGTCATGGCCCAGACGCTGACCGACCCGGCAGCCGCCAGCGGTTGGATGCTTTTCTTCATCGTGCTTTACATCGGCTGTTTCGGCCTGTCGGTCGGGCCAGTGACGTGGGTCATCCTCGCGGAAATCTTTCCCACCGCCGTGCGCGGTCGCGCCCTAGGACTGGCCACGTTTTTCCTGTGGACCGCGGATTATGCCGTGACGCAGACCTTCCCGATGATGGACGCAAAGGGTTCCTGGTTCGTGAAGCATTTCAATCACGCCTTTCCGTTCTACACCTACGCGGTATTTTGTGTCGCGATGGTGCTGGTGGTCTGGCGTCTGGTTCCGGAAACCAAGGGCCGATCGCTGGAGGAAATTGAACGGAGTTGGTCGCGCAAGCCCTAAACCACGGAATGCGCATCCCGAAGATCGAGACTCCAGAACCCTCAAACAAAAAGGCGCTAAAATGAAACTGAACCTCGCAAAATCAATCACACTGGCGGCGGGATTCCTCGCCACGCTTCCACTCCTGGCGGACACGGCGACAGACACGACGGCGCCGTCCGCCAACGCCCAGCGCCTCCAGTGGTGGCGCGACGCGCGCTTTGGCTTGTTCATTCATTGGGGGCCGGTTTCACTCAAAGGCACGGAGATCGGCTGGTCGCGGGGGGCGCAAATTCCCATTGAGGAATACGACCATCTCTACCAGCAGTTCAACCCCACCAACTTCAACGCTCGCCAGTGGATGAGCGTCGCCAGAACCGCCGGCATGAAATACGTCGTCTTCACCACCAAGCACCACGACGGCTTTTGCATGTGGGACACGAAGCAGACGGATTTCAACATCATGAACTCGCCGTTCCATCGCGACGTGGTGAAGGAACTGGCCGCCGCCTGCAAACGCGAAGGGCTGCAGTTCGGCACTTACCACTCGGTGTGCGACTGGCATCATCCGGATTTCCCACTCGGGAGCCCCGGTGGAACGAAGCGCAAACCCAGCCCGGACCTTGACCGCTACGAGACTTACCTCCGTGCGCAGGTGAAGGAGTTGATCCAAAACTACGGCCCGCTCCTCACCATGTGGTTCGACGTGCCGCAGGAGTTCGATCAGAAGCGCGGGCTGGATCTTGAGGCGTGGACGCGGTCGTTGCAGCCCGATATCATCATCAACAACCGCAGCGGTGCCGCGGGCGATTTCGACACGCCGGAGCAGCGCGTCGGCAAATACCAGGACCAGCGGCCGTGGGAAACCTGCATGACGATCTGCAATCAATGGGCGTGGAAACCCAACGACCCGATGAAATCGCTCGAACAATGCCTCCAGACGCTGGTGCTCTGCGCGGGCGGCGACGGAAACCTGCTCTTGAATGTTGGCCCGATGCCGGACGGGCGCATTGAGTTGAGGCAAATCGCGCGGTTGCAAGAGATCGGCGCGTGGCTCGCAGAATACGGTGACACGATTTACCGCACGCGCGGCGGGCCGTGGAAGCCGACGAAAACTCTAGCAAGCACCCGACGCGACAAGAACATCTTCCTGCACGTCTTCAAGTGGGACGGAGACAGCGTGACGCTGCCGGGCATTCCGGCCAAAGTTTTGCGTGCCGAATCCCTTGCCGGCGGCAAAGCGGAATTCCAGCAGCAAGGTGACAAACTCGTCGTGAGCGTGCCGGCTGCGAACCAGCAGAAGATTGACACGATCATCCGGCTCGATCTCGACCAATCGGCGATGGGCCTGCGGCCCGTGAGCTTCCCTTCGCTGATCAAAGCCACCGCGTCCAACGTGTATCAACACATGGACGATTACGCCGCTGAGAGCGCGTTCGATGGCGATCCAGGCACGCGCTGGGCCACCGACGGCGGCACGAAGCGGGCGTGGGTCGCGCTGGAATTTCCCCAGCCCAAGCGCATCGGCGCCGTGCGCATCAACGAAGCCCTCGCGCCGCGCGTGCAGAAATTTGAGTTTCAATACCGTGACGGCGCCGACTGGAAGACTCTCTTCACCGGCACGGAACTCGGCGCGAATTTCAAGCGCAGCTTCGAGCCCGTCACGGCCCGCGCCGTGCGACTGAACATCCTCGACGCCACGGAAGGTCCGACGATTTCTGAGATTGAACTTCCGTGAAAGTTTTGCGCCCATGAACCGTATCCTCTCCCTCCTCGCGGCCCTCACCTTCACTGCCAACACCGTCCGCCTCGCGCCCGCTGCCACCACCACCCTGCCCATCGTAAGTGATGCCCGCGTGAAGGAACTGCAGAACCTCCGCTGGGGAATGTTCATCTGCTGGTCGTTTAGCACCTTCTCGGGGAAGGAGTGGACACCCGGCGTCACCAACCTCGCCCTCTTCAACCCGACCGGTTGCGACACCGAGCAGTGGGTCAAGACGGCCAAGGAAGCCGGCATGGGCTACATCCTGTTCCTCACCAAGCACCACGACGGCTTTTGCCTTTGGGACACGAAAACAACGGATCGCAAAGTTACGAAAAGTCCGCTCAGTCGCGACGTGCTGGCCGAACTGAAAAAGTCTTGCGACCAGCAAGGCATCAAACTGGCGCTCTACTTTTCCGAGGGCGACTGGACGTGGGCTGGCTCTGTGCCGGGCGGCAAGAGCGGGCCGAACCCGGAGATGAAAAAGGCGCAACTGCGCGAACTGCTCACGCAATACGGCCCCATCGAATACATCTGGTTCGACCACGCGGTTGGCGACGGTGGCTTGAGCCACGCCGAGACCGCCGCTTTCTGTAAAGCCCTCCAGCCGGATTGTTTCATCGGTTTCAATCACGGCCCGCCTGCCGGCGACATCCGGCTGGGTGAGTTGGGCCATCCTTCGCCTCTGAGTGACGAAACCGGCTCCGGCTTCAACGCCAGCCACATCAAGGGCTACACCGGCCATCGCCTCGCGGAGTTCACTTACCCGATCCAGCCCAAACACGAGGGTGGCGCGATGTGGTTCTACTCGCTGCCGAAGCACGACCAACTCTGTCTCCCGGCGGAGAAAATTTACGCGGATTACCTCGGTGCGGTGAAGTACGGCAACCTCTTTTCCCTGGATGTCGGGCCGGATTACGCAGGCAAACTGCGCGACATTGATGCGAAAACACTCCGCAAAGTTGGCGAGATGATAAGCAGCGGTGCACCGACCCCGCCACAGACCAAGCCATGATCCTGCTGCCTCTAATTCAATGAAAACCTATCACGATAACTGTCGCTTTGGTAACTTGATCGAAACCGGAATCAGCAAGCTGACATTGGTGATCTTGTCGAGCGGCTTGCTGGTGATGATTGCCGCCGCCGCCCCAATTAGAACGGAGAATCAAATTTCGGTCGTGCCCCTGCCGGTCAAGGCAAGCTTGGTCGAGGGCGCGGCTTTTCAATTGACTTCAGCAACGGTGATCGTTTGCGAAGGAGAGGTCGCACCGCGAGCGGTGGAAGCCATGCGGCGGGTCACGGGATGGAGTTTGAAAGTCAGTTCTGCCGGCGGCATGGAGAGCAAGATCGTGCTCCGGCTCGACGCCAAACTTTTTTCCGACCTCCCGGAATGGCAACGGGCCGAAAGCTATCGGCTTTCGGTCAATGCGTCGCGCGTCGAGTTGTCAGCCAGCACGGAACACGGCCTTTTCAACGGCGTTCAAACATTGGCACAGTTGATCGCGCGAGCCGATGACGGTAAATGGCAGATCCCCGCGTGCGCCATCGAGGATTATCCCCGTTTCCAATGGCGCGGGCTGCTGCTGGATCCGGCCCGCCACTTCCTGCCGCCAGAGTTCTTGAAGAAATTCGTGGACGTCATGGCCTTCTACAAATACAACCGATTGCAACTTCACCTGACCGACGATCAGGGTTGGCGAATCGAAATCAAAAAATTTCCACGCCTCACGGAAATCGGCTCCGTTCGCAAGCAGTCCCCCAAACGCGGCGACCGCGAGCATGGCGACGGCCAGGTTTACGGTCCGTTCTTCTACACGCAGGATCAAATCCGCGAGCTTGTGGCCTACGCGAAGGCGAGACACGTGACGCTCATGCCGGAGATTGAGATACCGGGGCATTTCGGCGCGGCGATCGCATCGCACCCGGAATTCTCATGTGCGGGCAAGCTGTCTGAGGTGCGATCGGCGTGGGGCATCAACGCGGACATTCTCTGCCCCGGCAACGATGCCGCCGTGGCGTTCACCAAGGACGTCTTGGGCGAAGTTTGCGAGTTGTTCCCGAGCGAATTCATCCACATTGGCGGCGACGAAGTGCCGCGCGAGCGTTGGAAAACGTGTCCCAAATGCCAGGCTCGGATGAAAGTTGAAGGATTGAAGAACGAGGCGCAGCTTCAAACCTGGCTCAATCAGCGGCTGGAGGAGTTCCTCACCAGCAAGGGCCGGCGGATGATCGGGTGGGATGAAATTCTCGAAGGCGGCCTCACGCCCGGCGCGGTGGTGATGTCGTGGCGCGGCATCCAGGGCGGGATCGCCGCCGCGCATGCCGGCCACGATGCCGTGATGTCCCCCACTTCGCACTGCTACTTCGATTACGCGCAGGCCAAAGGCCCCGCCGAGCCGGAGTGCATCGGCGGCTTCATTCCACTCGAAACCGTTTACGCGTACGAGCCGGTGCCGGTGGAGTTGTCCGATTATCAACGGCGGCACATCCTGGGCGGACAGGGAAATCTTTGGGGTGAATACATGTGGGACGGGAAGGACGTGGAGTACTTCGGCCTCCCGCGCGCGCTGGCGTTGGCGGAAGTGCTTTGGTCTCCAGCGCAGAGCCGCAATCTCAGCAGTTTTCTCGATCGATTGGACGGGCAACTCGTCCAACTTGGCCGGTTGCAGGTGAATTACCGCAAGCCTGACAAAGCCAAGCCGGCGGGCCAAACTGCGCCGCCGAAGGCGCAGAGCAAATGATCAAAACCCTCGCCATCGCTACAGGATTCGTTTTGTCCGCCGGGAGTGTTTGGAGCGCAGGTGTGGTAAAATACCCAGGGGTTGAGCCGGGTCGTGCTCATGCTTCATTGGCCAACGGCACGGTCACTTTCAGCAACCACGTGATGGTGGCGGCGTGGGCTTTGACGGAACACGGCATGTCCCCACTTTCCTTTCGCGACGTGCCGGGCCGACGATCGCTAACGCTGACCGGTGAGGTGTTTCAAATCGTCCTGACCACGGGAACCCGCTACCCCGCGTCCCGTCTGGTCCCGGATGGCAAATCCCGTTTGCGCACGCTCATCCCCAGGCCGAAAGCCGCCCGGTTTGCCGCGCGCCTCCCCGGAAAATCCGTGGAAGTGCCGTTGCGTTCAGCGGACGGACGCCTCCGGGTGCTCTGGCGAGGAATCATGTTGGATGGCGCTCATTACTTGCGCCAGGAAATCGAACTGGCCGTAATGCGCGATGCGCTGGCGATCCAGGAAATCGTCTGGCTCGACACGACGCTCCATGAACGGGAACGCCCCCTCACCCCTTCCCTCTCCCCCGCTCCGAGCGGGGGAGAGGGTGTCCGCAGGACGGGTGAGGGGGAGATTCAAGGGTCCAAATCGCGCAGTAATGTTTCGGGAGAATTTCTCCGCAGCGCGTCAACCGCAGGGCGCGTGGACGGTTCGCCGATCGTGGCGGACAGTTTCTTCCTGGGGAGCGAAGATCCGATGGCCGAAAACCTGGCCGGCCAGGAAGGTTCGCTGCTCAGCCGCGTTCGCCGCAACACCGAGCTACGTCGTGGCGAAACGCTCACGCAGAGTTTTGTTTTGGGCGTGGCGCCGGCTGGGCAGATGCGCCGCGCCTTTCTGGGCTATTTGGAACGGGAACGCGCTCATCCGTTCCGGCCATTCCTGCATTACAATTCCTGGTACGACATCTCGTGGCCGGGCTTTTCGATGAACGAAACGAATTGCCTCGCGGCCATTCACTCGCTCGCGGAGAACCTCATTCATCCCCACAGCGTGGTGCTCGACGGCGTGGTGTTTGACGATGGATGGGATGATCCAAAATCGCTCTGGCAATTTCACGCGGGATTCCCGCGTGGGTTCGCGCCGCCCGCCAGACTTTGCCGGCAGGAGCACACGCATTTGGGTGTCTGGCTCTCGCCGTTTGGCGGTTATGGCAAGGCCAAGGAGGAACGGTTGCGATTTGGCCGAGCGCAAGATTACGAAACCAATGCCACCGGGTTCTCGCTGGCCGGCCCCAAATACTATGACGCCTTTCGGAAGGTCTGTTTGCGGATGATGCGCACCTACGGCGTGGTCCATTTCAAGTTCGACGGCATCGCCTCCGGGATGTATGCGGACGGTGCCGGCGCCGGTTACGTTGCGGACACGGAGGCGTTGCGCCGGTTGATGCTGGAACTGCGCGAGGAAGACCCGGCGGTTTACATCAACTTCACCACCGGCTCCTGGCCGTCGCCGTTCTGGCTGCGGTATGCCGATTCCCTCTGGCGTCAGGGCGATGACATGGGGTTCAGCGGCAAGGGCAACAAGCAGCAGCAATGGCTCACCTACCGCGATCAGGAAGTCCGGAAAAACATCGTCGGTAAGGGACCGCTCTTTCCGTTGAACTCACTCATGACGCAAGGCGTCGCCTGGTCGCGGCACGGATCGGCTGCGGAAAATGACTTTGATTCGACTGGCTTCAAGGATGATGTCCGCATGTTTTTCGGCAGCGGCACGAGTTTGCAGGAATTGTACATCCGGCCCCAGCGTCTCGGCGCGCAAGATTGGCAGGTGCTCGCCGAAGCCGCAAAATGGTCGCGCGCGCATGCGGACGTGCTCGTGGACACGCACTGGATCGGCGGCGACCCCGCGCAACTGGAGGTTTACGGTTACGCTGCGTGGTCCCCCCGCGCGGGAATTGTCGCGTTGCGCAACCCGGACGACCAACCACACCCCTACGAATTGGATGTTGCGAGCGCATTCGAGCTGCCGCCCGGCGCTGCGGCGAAGTTCACTCTGCACAGCCCCTGGGCCGAGGATTCTGAACGGCCAGTTTTCCGCACCGAAGCGGGAACTACTTTGCGGCTCACGCTGAAGCCGTTTGAGGTTTTGATTCTCGACGCCTCGCCGGTGAACTGATTCGCCAGCATGATTCAGATTCGCGAAACAATCCGCACGTTGCCGTTCCACCGACCGGTGCCGTTGACGCCTCTGCCGCTCCTCTACCACCGCGAGCACCTGTTTCCGTACACCAGCTATGGCGACACCAGAGCTGCCGCCGTGCCACGCGCTTTTCGGATGGTGGTTCTGGAAAATGCCGCGCTGCGTGTCGAAGTCGCGCCGGAGTTGGGCGGGCGGGTTTACAGCCTGTTCGACAAGCGACTCGGGAAGGAAATTCTCTTCAGCAATCCGGTGGTCAAGCCTGTACGGATTCTGCCGATCTGGGTGTTCATCTCCGGCGGCATCGAGTTCAACTTCCCCATCGCACACTCGCCCACCTCCATCACGGAAGTCGGCTGTGCCACGGGGCGGATGGGCGATTACGGTTTCATCCGCGTGGGCGAACGCGAGGCGCGCACCGGGATGGAATGGGTGGTGGAACTTGGCCTGATGGCGGACCAACCGTTCCTGATTCAGCGAACCGCACTGCGAAACCAAACGGGCGCGGCCCATCCGTGGATGATGTGGACGATCTGCGCGGTGCGGTCCACGAGCGAAACGGAGTTCATTCACCCGCCGCATCGAGTGCTGGTGCATGATGACCGGGTGGTGGAACTGGACTGGCCGGGCGACGGTTTGAACTGGGATCGCCATTACCGCCAGATGACCGCGCTGTTTTGGCAACCCGGGAGCGCGCCGCAGTTTGGTGCGTTTCATCACGACCTCGGATTTGGTCTCATGCACCTCGCTGATCCGGCGCAATTGCCCGGCAAGAAGCTTTGGACCTATGGGCACGGCGCGCATCGCGCGTGGGGCCAGGCCACCACCGAAGGCGGATTGGCTTACTGCGAAATCGAGAGTGGCCCGCTGCTTGATCAAAGCGAGAAATCACAGTTCCCACCGGGCGCGACGCAACGATACACGGAGTTTTGGATCCCGGTGCATTCTCGCGCCGCGTGCGATCGCGTGAAGATGCCGTCACTGAAGTTGCCCGAATGGCTCGAACCGTGGCTGGGCTGGAAACATTCCGCCTGGCAAACTGAGTGGGAAGACTTTCGCGAAAACTCCGGGCCGTTGCCATCGTCCACAGTTCCGACGGGTATCGCTCTTGAAGCCGCGTTGCGCCGCGAACTGGTGCGTAGCAACCCGAAGGCGGCTGAACCGCTGGCGCTCTGGCTCGCTTTTCACAATCGTCCGAAGGAGGCGTTGTCCCTGATGGAACATTCCAGCGCACCGACTGCTTGCCGATTGGCCGGACTCATCCTGGCGAAGGCCCTGCAAGATTCCGCCAGAGCAATTCCGTTCCTGGAAGCCGGTCCTTTGGAGGATCCGCTCGCAGTCGTGGAACTCGACGAGTTATATGCCGGACTTGGCCTGATCGACAAGCGCGTCTCCTTGCTCGCCAAATCGCGGTCTCACGGCCTTGTCATCGAGCGTCGCGCTGATCTTGCCCTGGCTCTCGGTCGACCGGAAGAAGCGCTCCAACTGCTGGCCTCGACCCAGTGGCCGCGCGAGCACCAACGGTACGTGCGCACAACGTTGTGGAAAAGAGCCCGGTCCGCGCTCGGTTTGTCGGACGCGGAAGTTCCCGAAGCGTTGAACGAAGACAATCTTGCCCAATTCGGTGCTTACTGGTCGGACCAATAAATTTGTGATAGACCGCCGAGCCAGATATCCCATGACCTCGCGCGAACGCATCCTTGCGGCCATCCGGCGCCGCCAACCCGACCGCGTGCCCGTGGACCTCGGCGCCACGAACGGTTGAGTGTTCCCAGCAACTTCGTCTTCGCATAATCCATCCTGTCGTTGAATGGTCAGGCCGGAGGAGACGCGCTAAAAATTCTGAATTGTAATCTTCCATGCCCGAGGCTAGATTTCGTTCATGAACTCGCCACGCGGATGGACGCGCAGAGAGTGGTTGTGGACCGCAGCGGCCGGATTGAGCCTTCCGCACCTGGCGCTGGGGGCAGAGGTTTCCACCAAGCCGGCCAAATCCAAATTGGGCATGCCCGGCTTGCACCCGGGCCGCGTGGTCGCGGTATCACATCCGGGGTGTATTCTCGACGGCAAGTTCCAAGCCGATCCGATCCGCCGCATGATGGACGAAGGCATGATGGAACTCACGGATGCGGATGATCCCACGGCAGCTTGGAAGCAGTTCTTCGAACGCGGCGACGTGGTGGGGATCAAGGTGTGTCCGGTGGGCGGCCCGTTGGTCATGAGTTGCGCGGAAGTGCTCCAGAAAATCGTGGCGGGACTGGAGTCAGCCGGCGTGCGCCGCAAGGACATTGTGGTGTACGACCGTTACCGGAAACAATTTTTGGAAATGGGTTTCGACCAGTGGTTGCCGGAGGGCGTGCGCTGGTCGTTCGCCGCCCAGGACGTGGACGGCATCCAGCAGGCGATTGAGGGTTACGATCCGGATCACTACATGGACATGGCGGTGACGTTGCCGGGCCAGGATGCCAGCAGTCTCACAGCCCGGCGTTCATACGCGGCCCGGTTCATCACGCACGAAGTGAACAAGCTCATCAATCTACCGGTGTTGAAGGACCACCAGTCCGCGGGAGTGACACTGGCGCTGAAAAATCTTTCCCATGGACTGGTCAACAACGTGAGCCGCAGCCATTCCTCCAGCACGTTGAACGTCTGCGGCGCCTTCATTCCTGCCGTCGTATCGCTGCCCATCATTCGAGACAAGACCGTGCTGCACATTCTCGACGGCATCAAGGGGCTGTATCACGGCGGTCCGTCTGCCCGGCCCCAGTTCGTCTGGGAACATCGCACTCTTTATTTCGCGACGGATCCGGTGGCACTGGACCGCGTTGGCTGGAAAGAAATTGACAAGAAGCGCGCTGCGTCGGGATTGAAATCCATCGCCGAGGCCAAGCCCGATGAGTTCAGCACCTTTCTCAACCGGCAGCCGGAGCACATCGAGATCGCCGCCACGCTTGGGCTGGGCACCTGGGACGAGCGCAAGATTGATGTCCGCTCACGGCCGCTTCGCGGATGATCCAGGCGCAACTTGAGTCCTGTCCGAAGCAACATTCAAAACTCGCAATCCAATGGCCGCTGGCGGTCGCGGCGAGCGACCTTTTGCGGGAGAGGGGGATTGCGCAGAGCAAGCAGGGCTTTTAGATCGCTGCCCACGTCAGTTCGGGCCTATCCGATTTCCTCCCACCCAGCACGGGTGACAACAAACACCGTGAGTCGCTGTGTTATTCGAGTTCGACCTGCGAGCCTCGGGACCGTGAACGAAAACCTCGTCAGACTACGTCGCTTCGCGTTCGCGTTGGTTGCGGCCAGGGCGCCTTAAAGTTCGTGCCGTGGCGCCTTCGATGCACGACGCCTCCAATTGCAACGTGTGGGCCGAGCTCGGCACCCCGCGTTCGTGTTCGTGGATGCTCCACGGCCCGTGCAGCGCGAGGAAGCGTCCGATGCCCAGCAGAATCTCGCGACCGCACCTCATCGAGGTCTCAATGATCAGTGCGACATGGGGCATCTGGTTCATTGGCCTCATCGAAGCGGCTGACGCCGGTTGTCGCAATTGTATGAATGAAATGCTGTTCCTTGCATTGCCTCGCGTCGCGCCGTTGCGTATAAAGTCACGTACTGGCCTGCGCCTTGCGCGACGAAAACGCTCCTGCTTTGTGGCGCGCGGACGCGACCAGTAGAAAAATGAACGCCATCCGAAAACTGATTCTCATTCTCCTCTCGCTCGCCGCTGCCGCACCGGTGCGCGCCGCCGACTACCAACTCTTCGCTCACTCGAATCTCGTGGCCTGGTGCATCGTGCCGTTCGACACGAAAAAGCGCGGGCCGGCAGCGCGCGGGCAGATGCTGGAGCAACTCGGCATCAAAAAACTGGCTTACGACTGGCGCGCCGAACACATCCCCACGTTTGACGACGAAGTGGCGGCGATGAAACGGCACAGCGTGGAGATGACGGCATGGTGGTTCCCGGGCGCGCTCAACGCTGAGGCACGTGCCATCCTGGACTGCATCAAACGTAATGACATCCATCCGCAACTGTGGGTCATGCTGGAAGGCGGGCCACATTTGCGTCTTGACCATGCTTTTGAAGACACTCCAGCCGCGCAAGCGGCGCATGTCGAGCGCCTGATCGCGGGCGTGAAACCCATCGCCGCGGAAGCGGCGAAACTCGGTTGCCAGGTGGCGTTGTATAATCATGGCGGCTGGTTTGGCGTCCCGGAGAACCAGATCCAAATCATTGCGCGGCTGCAGCAGAACGGCATCCGCAACGTCGGCATGGTCTATACCCAGCATCACGGCCACGGAGAAATTGACCGGTTCGCGGAGTTGTTCCCCAAGATGAAACCTTATCTGCTGGCCATCACGCTCAACGGGATGATCAAGGATGGCGATCTCCAAGGCCACGACCTCGGCACCGCGCCGTTGGGTCAGGGAGATCAAGACCTGCGGCTGTTGCGCATCATCAAGGAAAGTGGCTGGCACGGGCCGGTCGGCATCATCTTGGAAGTGTTCGCCGATGCCGAGACGCGCTTGCTGGACAACCTCGACGGTCTCGATTGGCTCGTGCCGCAACTGGATGGTCGTGCAGCGGGACCAAAGCCGCAGCCGCGCAGTTGGCAACCGCCCAAGGCAGCTTCGCCTTCAAGTCAAGCTGGCGGCAAGGCGAACGTAGTCGAAGGCAAGCCGGAATATCGCGCGCGGCCCATTACTGTCGAGTGCCGCGCCCGGCTCAACAGCCCGGGTAATTTCAACATCCTTGTTGCGAGCGACACCAAGAATTCGGCGGAGCATTGGGAGTTGTATTCGTATGCGGGCAGCGGGGTGCTGAGTCTTTATCAGCCCGGTCGGGGTGGCGAGTTTAAGTCGGAGGTGAACATCTGCGACGGGCAATGGCATCATCTCGCGGCGGTGATCGAACCGGAACGCGTGCGGTTGTTCGTGGACGGAAAGCTGGTCAACGACACTCCAGCAAGAACTCGCGAAGGTCAACCGATTCCGGGCGGCTTGGCCATTGGTCAACTCGTGGAAGGGACGATGGGTTGCGACGGCGTCGTGACCGACGTGCGCCTCTCGATGGGCGTGCGCGAATTCCCAGCCGGGGTGAAGCCGCCGTTCCGGTCTGATGCGCAGACCATTGGTTTGTGGCATTTCGACGAGCCGCCAGCCGGAGCGACGCCAGCGAAGGACTACTGGGCCGTGGAAGATTCCAAGGAACGCGAAAAACTCCCGCTCTACCAAACCATCCCCGCCGCGACGCCCGAGGAATTAACTCCCGCCAACGGGTTTCCGAAACGCGATACCTATCTCACTTGGCATCGCTCGCACGGCGACAACGGCGGCACGCGCTACTCGGCCCTCGACCAGATCAATCGCCTGAACGTGACCAACCTTCAGGTCGCCTGGACCTATCACTCCCAGGACGGCAGCAACTATATTCAATGTAATCCCATCATCGTGGACGGCGTGATGTTCGCACCGACGCCGGGCAAACACATCGTGGCGGTGAACGCAGCCACAGGCGTGGAACTCTGGCGATTCAAGCCCGATGGCGAAGGCAAGCCGGCGTTTCGCGGATTGATCTATTGGTCGGGCCGCGACGCTGCGAGCGAGCGCGTGATGTTTTGCGCGGGAAAATTTCTGTACGCGTTGAATCCCAAGACCGGCCAGCCGGTCGCGGTTTTTGGTGACGGCGGCAAAACGCTTTTGCCCGGCCGCGCGCAAGGCGATTTCGGCGCGGCCACGGCCGGCCCGACGATTTTCGAGCGGATCATTGTTGTGCCGGGATTTGAGAAAGACGCGTGGGGCTTTGACGTCGTGAGCGGCAAACATCTCTGGACGTTTCACACCGTCCCGCAACCCGGTGAATTTGGTTATGATACCTGGGATCGAACCGAGCCTTACGCCGCCAATTGCTGGGCCGGCATGGCGATGGATGAAGTGCGCGGCATTGCCTACATCACAACCGGTGGCCCGAAGAATAATTTCATCGGCGTGGAGCATCGCGGCGACAATCTGTTTGCGAATTGCCTCATCGCCCTTGACGCGCGCACCGGCAAACGCCTCTGGCATTTCCAGGAAATCCGCCACGACATCTGGGACCTCGACATTCCCGCGCCGCCCAATCTCGCCACCATCACGCACGATGGCAAACGCGTGGACGTGGTCACAGCCGTCACGAAGATCGGCAATACGCTGCTGCTCGATCGCGTGACGGGCAAACCGATTTTTCCCTTCCGCCTGCGCCGCGCGCCCACGAGCGAACTGCGCGGCGAGGTGACTTCACCGTATCAGCCGGATCCGGAACTGCCCGAGCATTTCTCCAAGCAGGAGTTTACCGCCGCCGATCTCACGGATCGCACGGAGGAGGCAGCCGACTTCGCCCTGACCCGCTTCAACAGCGCGACGACGGGCTGGTTTCGTCCCGGCAGCGAAGGGCGGGCCAATCTTCTCTTCAACATTGACGGTGGCGCGGAATGGACCGGCGCATGTATTGACCCGGACACCGGCCGGCTTTACGTCAGCGCCAATCACATTGGCTGGCTGATCTCCATTTTTCGCAACGATGACCCGCCCGACGATCCCAGCCTGCCCCGGACCCGCGGACAAACTGTTTTTGAGACCACCTGCGCGTCGTGTCATGCCACCAACCGGCTCGGCATCGGCGTGGCGCCGCCGTTGCGCGGATTGCGTCATCGGCTCACCGACGCGGCGGTGACAAACCAGATCCGCACCGGCAGGAACGGCATGCCCGCCATTCCGGAAGCCCAACTTAGCGACTCCGACCTCACAGCGCTGCTGGACTATCTGATGTTGCGCGACCGAGCGATGCCGGCGACGAACCCGCCGACCCAAAGACCCGTTTACAGCTTCGCGGGCTACCCGAGGTTTTTCGACAACGAGGGCTACCCCGCCAACAAACCGCCGTGGGGCACGCTCAACTGTCTGGATCTCAACACCGGAAAACTTCTTTGGAAAGTGCCGCTCGGGGAATTTCCGGAATTGACCGCGCAAGGTGTGCCGAAGACCGGCACGGAGAATTACGGCGGCGCCATCGTCACCGCGGGCGGACTTGTTTTCTGCGCCGGCACCCGCGATCGCAAGATCCGCGCGTTTGACAAGGACACGGGCGCGGAACTCTGGTCCACGACTCTGCCGTGGGTGGGCAACGCGCCGCCGGCAACCTATCAGATTGATGGCCGGCAATTCATCGTCATCGCCGCAACGGGCAGCAAACTTGAGTCCCAACGTGGCGACGCTTACGTGGCGTTCGCCCTGCCATCGGCCAAGCCATGAACCTTCACCACCAAGGCCGACGTGGTTTCACGCTGATCGAATTGCTGGTGGTCATTGCCATCATCGCCATTCTGGCGAGCCTGCTGTTGCCGGCGTTGGCGAGAGCGAAGTCCAAGGCGCGGCAAACCTCCTGCCTCTCCAACCTCCGCCAGATCGGGCTTGGCTTTACGCTTTACCTCGGAGACGACGCCGACCGCTTTCCCGACGAACGTCCGTTGAAGACCGCGCTCGGCTACCGCCCGTGGACCGACTGGCCGCCGTCCGACCCGCGCGGCGGATGGGCGGCGCTCACGCTCACCAATTATCTCGGCGGTTCGCAGGTCTGGCTTTGCCCGGAACTCGCCGCGTCCGCGCAACTGCGCAATCTGCCGCAATGCGTGCAGCTCGCCCGCACCAACGATCCCGCGTCGGCCGTCGGTTACTGGCTCTGGCGCTTCGACCGCATAGACGATCCCGTGCCGCTCGACAACTTCTGGCGCAAGACCCCGGAACAGGCGTGGCGCGATTTGCGGGAGGCGAATAATCCGGCGGCGGGCCGACCGGAATCCTTGGGCGAAGTGGAGTTCGCGGTTGATCCGTATTTTCCCAAGACCGCGCCCACTGTGGCCGCCGAACTCAAGGGCGGTGCCGTTCACCGTGGCGGGCGCAACCGGCTGCTGTTGGACCAGCACGTGGATTTTCTGCGCGACGCACGCCTCCGATGAGGACTTCCCGCGTGTTGCGTTCCGGGAACGGCGCCTAGTTACGTTCTCAAGGAAAGCAGAAACGCAACTCTCTCGAGAAGGAAGCGAGTTACTTGAATCTACTGTTTGCCAGAATTAATTTCCGACTTGCCCCTCACCCCATCCTTCTCCCCATCCGATGGGGAGAGGGTGGTCGAAGACCGGGTGAGGGAGTCTGTGTGTTGCGTTGCTATTACATTGAAACCTACGACACCAGAGTTAGGATTTTCAATCAAGGATCATTCTGAAAGGTCAAGGATTGCACGCCTTCACTTCGATTTGACGCCGTCGCGCCGGAGTCTGCGGAGGTGGAAAAGTTGAGGGCTGAGCGTTGATGTTGCGGGTGCGGTTCAGGCAAGAAGCCGCGTTTGCCGTTATCCGCTTGCGCGTTGCGCGTCGTCCGTGTTGACTGTTCGCATGATCATCGCTGCAATCCTTCAACCTGACTCACCTCCACAAAGCCCGAACGAGGGAATTGCTTTTGGGGAGCGCGCCCGCCTCGGGCGGTGCCGACGACGCCCTCGTCGCTGGCTTCGACAAGCGCTGGATCAGAGTTATTCGTTTGTTTGCCGCGCGAACGGTTCGGCGCGAGGGCGCGCCGAACGGCAGCCGGGGCGGCTGCGCTCCCCATGCGTTTCCGCTGCAGCAGTTCAGTCAAAGGAGGCCATTTGAACCAGGCAACCGCGCTCCTGAACAAACACATCGTGCCGGCACTGACGGCGCTGAGCGAGAACACTTACTTGTCCGCCATCCGCGCCGGGATGGTGTCGGTGGTGCCGATGACCATCATCGGGGGTCTCTTCATGATCGTCGCCAACTTTCCGAGCGCGCATTGGGAAAAACTGGTCGAACCTTACGTCCAACTCCTGCAAGTTCCCGTGACGGCCACTTTCGGCCTGCTCGCTGTCTTTGTGTGCTTTGCCATCGGTTATGATCTGGGGAAGCAATTGAAGCAGGAAGCCATTGTGAGCGCGACGATGGCGACGCTGATCTTCCTGATGATTCAACTCAGATTGGGCGCAAAAGCCGACGACATAGACTTTTCGATGGACGGCCTTGGTTCGAAAGGGTTGTTCACCGCGGTCATCATCGCGCTGGTGTCGGTGCGCGTGCAGAAGTTTTTCACGGACAAAAACTTTGTCATCAAGCTGCCGGAGAATGTGCCGCCCATTGTTTACGAATCGTTTCTTTCTCTGAGTCCACTGTTCTTTCTGGTGCTGGTCTTCTGGGTGATCCGTTTTGTGTTGGGAGTGGATATCGACCATATCGTGACTACCGTGTTCAAACCGGTGGTCTTCGCGCTCAATACGCTGCCTGGCATTCTGGCGTACGCGTTTCTGGTAACGATGCTGTGGTCGGTGGGCATCAATGGGGACAACGCCATGGACGCCATCGTGGCCCCGATCTTTCTCCAATATCTGGCCGCGAATGTGGAGGCGGCGGCGGCGCACCAGCCCTTGCCATACATCACGGCCTTGGGGTTCTTTACCATCTTCGTCAATGTCGGCGGGACGGGAGCAACGATTGCGCTTGCGCTGATCATGTTGAACTCAAAAGAACCGGGCTACCGCAAAGTCAGCCGGCTCTCGCTGCCGACGCAGATTTTTCAGATCAACGAGCCGATCTTCTTCGGATTCCCCATTGTGCTGAATCCGATTTTTATGATTCCGTACATCCTCAACGCGTTGATCCTAACGGCCAGCACCTATCTGCTGATTGACTGGGGCGTGATCCACAAACCGTTCATCAATGTGCCTTGGACGACGCCGCCGATCATCGGGCATTATCTGGTTTCCGGTGGAGACTGGAAGGCTGCCGTCTGGGGGGCCATGTCGATTGTGATCGCCATGATGGTTTATTATCCGTTTGCCAAGGCCGCCGAACGGCAGCGCTTGAAAGCCGAGGCGGAAGGCAAGGCACATGAATAAGGCGGCCGCCAAATTGCGTTTCCGAAAAACCCACCTCTGACCCCTCCCAGGAGGGGAACAAGGTGCGGGGGACACACGCTCTCCCTGCGAAGAACGAACGGGGAGAGAGCCGGAGAGAGGGGTGGTCCAAATACAAGCGCCTCCTCTCCCCAGCCCTCTCCTCTCTCCTTCGTCCGGAGGAGAGGGAGGTAAAACACGTTTATTCTACGGATTACCGCCGAGGTTTTGTACCAGTTCCCACATCGGAGCAGTGGTTTCGGGGATTCACTGAATTCTTTTCGGCCACCACATTCCCTCTGTTCCGGCCTCGCGTTCCATCCGCCGCCCGCAACTTGAATCAAATGTTTTTTCTGCGCGCGCGGGTTTCGTTCCAAAGCCGCTTCGCTTGTTGCCATTCAAAAACCAGATTGCGAAAAGCGTTGGCGGACGGCGAATCATTGTCGTCTGACCAAACCATGACGAGGTCCACGGTGTGTGTCGGCGTCAACGGTCGGAAAACCAGAGGCCGTCCTGCGCCAAGCGAAACGATACTGTCAGAAACGATTCCCAATCCCGAACCCGCTTCGACGTAACTGAGCACGGTGCTGATGAGGCTGGGCGTATGCGCGAGCCGGGGCCTGAACCGCGCGCGCCGGCAAGCGGCCAGAACAGCGTCGTGCAAACCAACGCCTTCGCGGCGAGCTAGGACGATCAAGGGTTCGTTCTTGAGGGCGCGCCACGGTATGGAACAGGCTTTGGCGAGCGGATGTCCTTTCGCCAGCACGCCCCAAAGCGGTTCGCGCCGCAGCAGCACCGTGCGCAATCCAAGCGCATGATGCGCGAACACCGGCCGCGTCAACCCGACGGCCAACCGCCCGCGCGCCACCATTTCCCAGACGCGTTCGGGAGTCCGCTCTTCCAGCACGATCGAAACACGCGGGTAACGCCGGCGAAATTCGCGCAGGATTCGTCCGAGAAATAACTGCACGGGCGGGCCGATGTAGCCGAGCCGCAGTTCGCCTTCTTCACCGGCTGCCGTTCGTTGGACACGCCGCAGGGTTTCGTCCAACCGCTGAAGCAGAAGTCCGGTTTCGCTCAAAAGCACGGCGCCGGCCGGGGTGAGCGTGACGGAGCGGCGATTGCGCGCGAGTAAAACCACGCCGAGCTGTTCCTCCAATTCCTTCACGGTGCGGCTGAGGGCGGGTTGTGCGACGTGGAGACGGCGCGCCGCCTTGGAGAAGCTCAGTTCTTCCGCCACGGCCTGGAAGTATCGGAGATGCCGCAGTTCCATGCTGTCCTTATACCATGACGGCATAACTGCCATAGCAAAAAGTGATTTCCATTATTGGCCGACCAAGGCCAAGATTTGGCAGGTAAAACGAGCGGCGCCGGTTCATGGCCGGACTCGACGATTTCAAAATCCCGCATCGGGACCATGAAACGGAAAACGGAAATCGGTCGGAGCGCGGACAGCCATGTCCGCAAGTTCCGAGGTTGTGGTCCGCGCGGACATGGCTGTCCGCGCTCCGGGTGTTGGTTTATGGCTGGAGTTACGAAAGCACAGATTATGACTATCACGAAACTGATCACGACCGCAGTGTTGGGCGCATTGTTCCTGACCGGCTGCAACCAAGGCCCGGACAAGGCGACGGATGCTTCGAACAAAGTCCGCGTCGGCTACATCGGCCTGACTTGCGAAGCGCCGATTTTCACCGCGGTCGAAAAAGGCTTCTTCAAAGAGGAGGGCCTCGACGTCTCGCTCGTGAAATGCGAGTGGAAGAATTACAAGGACGTGCTGGCGCTCGGCGGGTTCGACGTGACGCATCACCTGGTCATGTATTTTCTCAAGCCCATTGAACAGGGACTGGACGTGAAGTTCACGGCGGGAATCCATCGCGGTTGTTTGCGCGTCCAGGCGTCCACCAAGGGCGACATCCGTTCGATAAAAGATTTGCGGGGCAAACGCATCGGTGTGCCGGGGATGGGAACGCCGCCGTTCATCTTCGCCAATCGCGTCCTTGGTGCGAATGGGATTGATCCAAGCAAAGAAATCACCTGGCTCGTCTTTCCCGCCGGTGAACTGGGACTGGCGTTGGACAAGGGCGAAGTGGATGCGGTAGCGGACTCCGAACCGATTGGCAGCATGCTTGTCGCGCAAGGAAAGGTCCGCAACATCGCCGATCAGGCGGCGGATCTTCCTTACAGTGAAGAATATTGCTGCGCTGTGTTGGTGAACGGGAAATTTCTCGCCCGCAACCCGAAAGCCACCGCTGCGGCAACCCGCGCGTTACTCAAAGCCGCCAAGTGGGTGGAGACCAATCCCGCCGCCGCGGCAAAATTGTCGGTCGAAGGGAAGTATCTCGCTTCGACCGTGGACATGAACACGGTCGCGATTTCACATCTGCGCTACGTGCCGAGCGTTTCCGGCGCGGAGATTGCCGTCAAACTGGCATCGGCTGAAATGAAGACCGCCGGCATGCTCAGTCCAACCACCGATGTCGAAGATTTGGCCAAACGTGCGTTCGTGCATCTGGAAGGCGTTTCGGATGAATGGTTGAAGTCGCTACAGGCTGAAAAAGTGGCCGGGGCGCAGGTGACGCCGGAATGGGTTCATCGCCAATATGCGAAGTATAATCCAGCCGAGGTCTTTTGCGGGCCTTGCGCTCTTCCTACCGTTCAATGAATACTTCGTTGGTGCAGGTCAAAGAGACAGTCCCGATCCCGGTGCCGGCGGAAAAAACGGCGCGCGAGGTCAATCGCATGTCGGCTTTATCGCCCAAGCCGCGTGTGCGAACTCTGCTGGCCGTGCCGGCGGCGACGTTGATTGCTCTGGCGGTTCATTTTTTTGTTTCAAACAACGAACCAGTCGTGGACACGCGTACGTATTCTGTGTTTCTCGGCATTGTGCTGGGCGTGTTCCTGGCGGCGGCGGCAGTGCAATCATTCTGGCTGGGCCTGCGACGCTGGATGACGCATATCTGTCCGATTCTGGCCGCCGCAGTTTTGTCGTTGTGCTTGTGGGAAGTCATCACATCTGGTTTTCGCTGGTTGCCGCTGCCGTATTTTCCCAGTCCAGCCAGCGTGTTGCAAAGCATGGTCAATGATCGCGCGCTGCTGTTCGACAGCACCTGGCATTCGCTCCTCCTTCTGCTTTCGGGATACGCTTTGGGGGTGGTTATCGCCTTGATCACGGGCATTTGCATCGGCTGGTTTCCGCACGCCCGCTACTGGGGCATGCCGCTGCTGAAAGTGGTCGGTCCCATTCCCGCGACGGCCTGGGTGCCGCTGGCGATGGTTCTCTCTCCGTCGGGAACTTATTCATCGGTTGGGCTGGTTGCGTTGGCCGTCTGGTTTCCGGTCGCGATGCTCACCATCTCCGGCATTGCCAACACCCGCGCGTCCTACCTCGACGTCGCGCGCACGCTGGGCGCGGACCAGAAATACCTCATCTTCCGCGTCGCCATTCCGGCGGCGATGCCGAGCATCTTCATCGGGTTGTTCATGGGCTTGGGCACGTCGTTTCTGACACTGATCGTGGCGGAGACCGTGGGTGTCAAATCCGGGTTGGGTTGGTATGTCGCCTGGGCGCAGGGTTGGGCGGAATATGGAAAGGTCTTTGCCGCCTTGATCATCATGGCCGCGTTCTTCTCGACGATCATGACGGCGCTGTTCAAGGTGCGCGACCGCGTGCTGGTCTGGCAGAAGGGAGTGATCAAGTGGTGACCGAGGCCGCGCACAGGGCGATGTCCGAAGGTTCCTCGCTCCGCCTCGTGGACGTGAGAAAGGAGTTTCCGGCGCCGGATGGCATGGAGTTTCGCACCGTGGCTTTGGACGGTGTGACCTTGTCGGTGGTGGCCGGTGAATTGGTTTCGCTCGTCGGCCCCAGTGGTTGCGGCAAATCCACGTTGCTGCGGCTCATTGCGGGCCTCGATACTCCGAACTCCGGTGAGCTTTGGGTCGGGAGCGAACCGATCAACAGTCCAAGTGCCGAACGCGGTCTGGTGTTTCAGGATCCCAACCTTTTTCCCTGGCTCACGGTGCGCCGCAACATTCAAGCGGGCCTGGTCGCGCGCGGTTTGCTGCATCAAAAGCGTCACGAGGTGGACGAATATGCGCGCCTCGTCGGTTTGGAAGGATTCGCCAACGCGTATCCGCACCATCTCTCCGGCGGCATGGCACAGCGCGCGGCTCTGGCGCGGGCGTTGATCAACCATCCTAAAATTCTGCTGCTCGACGAGCCGCTGGGCGCGCTCGACGCCTTCACGCGGATGCGCATGCAGGACGAAGTGCTGCGGCTCTGGCAGGCGCGCCGCACGACGATGCTTCTGGTCACGCACGACATTGACGAAGCGATTTACATGAGCGACCGCATCGTCATCATGACGCCGCGCCCCGGCCGCATCGAACGGACGATTCCGGTGACCCTCGCGCGGCCGCGTCTGCGCAGCAGTGCGGAATTCCTCCGCCTGCGGGGCGAGATTCTGGAGTTGCTCCATTTCTCCGGCAGTGCGGCGAGCGATGGCGACTTGAGCCTGAGCCTGCGACTGGACAACGGTGGGGCTGCCTCCAGCAATCCCGAGTTCAATTCTGAATCCGCTTCCTAACCGAATACGTTTCCTTCAGATCAACGCGTGTTCCATCGCAGACCGCGAGGGACTTCTGGCTGACACGAAAGGTGTGGGCCGGGGCGGGCACGGTCCGGCGAACAAACTTTGCACTCGCACAGTTCAAACCCCTTGCACAGTGGAAGTTCGTTCGATTATGCTCCCTCCGAAACACGACACGGTGAAGGAATACGACTGCCTTCGAATCGCGAACGGCTGATTTTATGAAAGGTGATTCCACGACCCAACGGTGGGGAGAATTTTGCCATGCCGAGATCGCGATTTCTCCCGCAGGCCCAGGGGGCCTTGGCCCTGCGCCGCTGGCGCGATTTTTGGCGACGTCCGGCAGGAGGTTGGCGGCGGTTCGTGGTTGTTCAAAGCTCAAAATCATTCACCCCAGGAACCCATGAAATCTCGCGCGACCCAACGCTGTACGACCCGGCGGAAGTCCCGGCGTGCCTGGTCACCGGCCCACGCCTTCATGGTTTTGGGCTTGGTCATTTTCGCGAGCGACGCCCCCGGCCAAACCCAGGAGACCCTGCCGCCGCCCAGCGTGATGAAGAAGTTGAGCGTGGATGAGTTGATGGACATTGACGTGACCTCGGTTTCCAAGCGGCCGGAAAAATTATCCGGCACGGCTTCCGCCATCCAGGTCATCACGCAGGAAGACATTCGTCGTTCCGGCGCGGCGAGTCTTCCCGAAGCCTTGCGGTTGGCGTCGAATCTGGAGGTGGCGCAGGTGGATTCACGGCAGTGGGCCATCAGCGCGCGCGGATTCAGCAGCACGACCGCCAACAAATTGCTGGTGCTGGTGGATGGGCGCACGGTTTATACGCCGCTGTTCTCGGGCGTGTTTTGGGACGCGCAGGACACGTTGCTGGAGGACGTTGACCGGATTGAAGTGATCAGCGGACCCGGCGCCACGTTGTGGGGTGCGAATGCGGTGAATGGGGTGGTCAACATCATCACCAAGTCGGCGAAGGACACGCAAGGATTGCTCGTGCTCGGTGGCGGCGGCACGGAACTGCGCGACTTCGGTGGCATTCGTTACGGCGGGACCTTGAGCTCCAATCTGTACTATCGGGTCTATGGCAAATATTTTGACCGGGACAGTGCGGTGGTTCCCAGCGGTCGGGATGCGACCAATGATTGGTACAAGGGGCAGGGCGGTTTTCGCCTGGATTGGGACGCGACCGAGGCCAACCTGCTCACCTTGCAAGGGGATATTTACGATGGCCGGATCGCGCAGCCGGGGACCGCCGGCGACATAGCCGTGGCGGGCGGCAATGTGCTGGGCCGTTGGTCGCACACAGTTTCGGAAGCGTCCGATTTCAAATTGCAATTGTACTACGACCGGACGCACCGCGATATTCCGGGCACGTTTGCCGAGGACCTGGACACCTACGACCTGGATTTTCAACACCGGTTCCCCATTGGCGAGCGCAATGACATCGTTTGGGGACTTGGCTACCGGCTGATCGAGGATGACGTCGGCAACACGGCCGCGCTGGCGTTTCTCCCGGCCCGCCTCTCGCGGCAGTGGTTCAGCGGATTTGTGCAGGATGAAATTGCGTTGGTGAGGGACCGGCTGCACTTGACGCTGGGCACGAAGCTCGAACACAACGATTACACCGGCTTTGAAGTCCAGCCCAGCGGCCGCCTGGCGTGGAACGTCACCCAACATCAGACCGTGTGGGGCGCCGTTTCACGCGCCGTCCGGACGCCGTCGCGCATTGACAACGATTTTTTTGCGCCGGGCAACCCGCCTTTCACCTTACTGCAAGGCGGCACTAATTTTGTTTCCGAGGAACTGCTGGCCTACGAGCTGGGCTACCGCATTCAACCGCACCCGCGGCTTTCCCTGTCGCTGGCGGCTTATTACAACGACTATGACAACCTGCGCAGCGTGGAAAAAGTCAACCCGCCGGCGCCGTTTCCCATCGTGATTGCAAATGGACAGGAAGGCGAATCCTACGGCGCGGAGTTGACGGCGGAATACCGGGTCACGGACTGGTGGCGGTTGCGGGCGGGCTATACCGAGTTGCGAATTCATGTGCGGGCCAAGCCCGGCAGCACGGACACCAGCAACGGCAGCGGTGAATCGCATGACCCGAATCACCAGGTCACCGTGCGCTCGTCGTGGGATTTGCCCGGGCATTTGGAGTTCGACGCGGGTTTTCGTTACGTGTCGCAGATTGAGAATCAGAAGGTCCCGGCGTATGAGGAGTTGGAAGCGCGCCTGGCCTGGCGACCGATTCCCAAGCTGGAATTGTCCATCGTCGGCCAGAACCTTTTGCACAATCATCATCCTGAGTTTGGCGCCCTGGCGTCGCGCCAGGAGATCGAACGCAGCGTTTACGGAAAGGTGACATGGCGATTTTGAAGGTAGCAACATGCCGACGCGCAATCCGGCGCCTGAAGGGCTGGTCTTGGATCTGGCTTGTGATATTCACCGGGCTGATCTTGGGCGGGTTGAATCTGACCGCGCAGACAGACATCTCCAAGGAATACAAAGTCAAAGCCGCGTTTCTGTATAACTTTTCCCAGTTCGTGGACTGGCCGGCGGAAGCCTTTCCCGAAGTGCGCGCGCCGCTGGTCATCGGCGTGCTTGGGGAAGACCCGTTTGGCGCCTATCTGGACGAGATTGTGCGCGGCGAAAAAGTGAACAACCACCCCTTGGTCGTCCAACGGTATCGGCGCGTCGAGGAAATCAAGACCTGCCACATTCTCTACGTCAGCCAGTCGGAAACCAACCAGTTGGAGCAGATTTTCACGAGCTTGAAAGGCCGCAATATTCTCATGGTGGGGGACGTCGATGGTTTTACCCTGCGCGGCGGCATGATCCGATTCGTCACGGAAAAAAACAAAATCCGGTTTCGGATCAATGTCGAGGCCGCCAAAGCCGCCAAGCTGACGATCAGTTCCAAACTGTTAAGGCCGGCGGAGATTGTCGCTCCCGGAAAGGATTGACCATGTTGCTCCAAGACATGCCGATTCGGCGCAAGCTCATGCTGATCATTTTGCTGACCAGCGTGGCGGTCTTGCTGTTGATGCGCTCGGTGTTCTTCGTTTACGAATTTCTGACGTTCCGGCAGACGACGCTCCGGCAACTTTCCACAGTTGGAGAAGTCATCGCCGCCAACAGCACCGCTGCGCTCGCCTTCGACAACCAGGACGATGCGAAGGAAATCCTGGCGGCGCTCAAGGCGGAACGCCACATTGTGGCCGCCGCTCTGTACGACCAGGAGGGAAAACTCTTTTCGAAATATCCCGCTGACTTGCCTGCCAGCGCCTTTCCCCGCGCGCCGGGAAGGGAAGGGTATGGGTTCGCACACTCGTCGCTGGCCGGCTTTCAGTCGGTGGTGCAGGGCGACAACCGGCGTTTGGGCACGCTCTACCTGCAACTGGACACGGGCGCCATCATGCACCAGTGGTTCCGCAATTCCATTGGGATCGCCGTCGCCGTGATCGCCATCACCATCATCGTCGCCTACCTGATTTCCGAAGTGCTCCAAAAACGAATCTCTCAGCCCATCCTGTCCCTGGCGGAAACCGCCCGGGCCATCTCCGATCATCGCGATTATTCGGTTCGGGCCAAAAAACTGGGCGCGGACGAATTGGGGCTGCTCACGGATGCGTTCAACCAGATGCTCGCGCAAATCCAGGCGCAAAACCTCGCCTTGCGCGACAGTGAGGCCCGCCTGCGCAGCGCTTTGCAAACAGCGCAAGACGCCGAGGAAGAGGTGCGCCAATCCAACCTCGAACTGGAGACCCGGGTGGCCCAGCGCACCGCGCAACTGGAAACCGCCAACAAGGAGCTGGAGGCCTTTTCCTATTCCGTGTCGCACGACTTGCGCGCGCCGCTGCGCCACATCAGTGGCTTCATCACCCTGTTGCAGAAGCGGGTTGAAGGGACGCTGGATGGCAAGAGCCAGGAATATTTCAAGACCATTTCCGAGTCGTCCAAGCGGATGAATTGCCTGATCGACGACCTGCTGTCCTTTTCCCGAATGGGGCGCGCGGAATGTCGCGCGGCCCCCGTCAACCTCGATCAATTGGTCCAGGATACGATCAACAGTTTGCGGCCCGAAACTGAAGGACGCGACATCGTTTGGAAGATCAGGCCGCTCCCCACGGTGCAGGCGGACCTTGCCCTCCTGCGCCAGGCGATGGCCAATCTGATTTCCAACGCGCTCAAATACACCCGGACCCGCCCCCGTGCCGAGATTGAAATCGGCGCCCAGTCCGACGCCAAGGAAAATGTCTTGTTCATTCGCGATAACGGGGTCGGTTTTGACATGCAATATGCGCACAAACTGTTTGGGGTGTTTCAACGCCTTCATCGAGCCGAAGAGTTTGAAGGCACAGGCATTGGCCTGGCCAACGTGCACCGGATCATCCTGCGGCACGGCGGGCGCACCTGGGCCGAAGGCAAAGAGGGCGCCGGCGCCACGTTTTATTTTTCCCTCCCCCGGCAGCCGGGTTTAACCAGCGAAGCCCGCAACCAATGACCCGCAACCAGCCATCCACCATGAATTCACTCAAACGCATTCTCCTGGTCGAGGACAGCAAGGAAGACATCGAACTCACGCTGACCGCCTTGGAGGAGCACCATCTGGCCAACGCGGTCGTCGTGGCTCACGACGGCGGTCTCGCGCTGGACTATTTGAAGCGGCGCGGAAAATTCAGCGGCCGGACCCAGGGCGAACCCGCCGTCGTGTTTCTGGACCTGAAACTGCCCAAAGTGGATGGCCTGGAAGTGCTCCGCCAGATGAAGGCGGACGAACACCTGCGCCTCATCCCCGTGGTCGTCCTCACTTCCTCGCGCGAAGAACAGGACCTGGCCAGAGGGTATCAGCTCGGCGCCAATGCCTACGTCGTCAAGCCGATTGATTTCGAAGTGTTCATCCAGACGATCAAAGAATTGGGTCGCTTCTGGGCCTTGCTCAACGAGCCACCGCCGGGCAGCCTGCGACAAGTCGAGTGAGACTTGCGCTCAGGAAATAAGCAGCCGGCGACGGAATGATATGAAGCAGACATTAAAGATTCTTCATTTGGAAGACAACGCAGTGGATGCTGCGCTGGCGCAGGAGATGTTGGACGAAGCCGGTGTGGCTTGTGAGGTGAAGCGGATTCAGACGCGGGAAGGTTTTCACGCCGCGCTGGAGCAGGGCGACTTTGACTTGGTCATTTCGGATTTCGCGCTACCCAACTTCGACGGATTATCGGCTTTAAAACTGGTTCAGCAAAAGTACCCCGGGAAACCATTCCTCTTCCTTTCCGGCACGATGGGCGAAGAAGCGGCAGTGGAATCGTTGAAACAGGGCGCCACCGATTATGTGCTCAAAGATCGCTTGCCGCGTTTGGCTGCGTCGGTGCAACGAGCGGTGCAAGAGGCGGCGGAACGGACCGAGCGCCAGCGAGCGGAGGAGGCGTTGCGGCAATCGGAGGAGCGCTTCGCCAAGGCCTTTCGCGCGCTCTCTGTGGGTCTCAGCCTTGCCCGGCTGTCCGACGGGTGCTTCCTCGAAGTCAATGACGCTTTCCTGCGGTTGTTTGGTTTTCAGCGGGAAGAAGTGCTGGGCCACACCGCCTTGGAATTGGGCCTGTGGCCGAATTCCCATCGGCGACAGGAATTGACCGCGCGGCTGCAGGCAGAGGGTTCATTGAAGAACGTGGAGGCAAAGGCCCGCAAGAAATCGGGGAAGTTGGGCGACATGCTCATGTCCATGGAGCTGGTCGAGATGGCGGGAGATCAATGTATTCTGGCGTTGTTTGAGGACATCACCGAGCGCAAGCGCGCGGAGGAAGCGCTGGCCACGGAGACGGTTCGCTACAAAACCCTCATGGAACTTTCTGGCGATTCGATTCACGTGCTGGATGCGAACGGTGATCTGGTGGAAGCCAACGCCGCATTTTACCGCGGACTGGGCTACACCGCCGAGGACATGAAGGGCCTGAACGTGGCGGACTGGGAGGCCCGCTTCACGCGCGAAGAACTGCAGGATCGATTGCGCGAGTTGGTAAAGGGCAGCGCCGCGTTTGAATCGCAGCACCGACGCAAGGACGGCACGCTCTTCGACGTGGAGGTCGGGGTGACGGGTGTCCGGCTGGAAGGGAAACCATTGTTGTTCTGCATCAGCCGCGACATTACCGGGCGGAAGCAGGCGGAACGGGCCGTGCGCGCGAGCCAGCAACGCATGGAGCTCTTGCTGCAATCCACCGGCGAAGGCATCTACGGCATGGACGGGGAAGGCCGGTGCACGCTCATCAACCGCGCCGGCGCGGCAATGTTCGGCTGGAAACCCGACGCCATGCTGGGCCAGAAAATCCACGCGCTGATGCATCACCACAAGGCGGACGGCTCGCCTTATCCGGCGGAGGACTGCGCCATCATTCGCGCATTTCAGAAAGGTGAAAGCGTGCGCGTGAGCACGGAGGTTTTCTGGCGCCAGGATGGCTCGTCGTTTCCGGTGGAATACGCCTCGTTCCCGATTTTTGACGACGGAAAAATCACCGGCACGGTGGTCAGTTTCGCGGACATCACCGAGCGCAAGCGGGCCGAACAACGGCTGGCCACGCACCATGCCGTCACGCGCATTCTCGCGGAATCGCCTACGCTGGCCGAAGCCGCCAATAAAATCCTGCACACCATCTGCCAGAACCTGCAGTGGGACTTGGGCGGACTCTGGGCCGTGGACCGCCCGGCCAAAGTGCTGCGTTGCGTGGAACTGTGGCATCCACCTTCGACCGAATTTGAAGAGTTCGTCGCGTTGACTCGCAAGACAGTATTGGCGCCGGGCGAATGTCTGCCGGGCCGCGTTTGGGCGGGTGGCCGGTCCGCCTGGATTTCGGATATAACCAAAGAAACCAATTTCCCCCGACGGTTCGTGGCGGAACGGTTGAATTTGCGCGGCGCGATTGGTTTTCCCATCCGGCGGCGGGACGAAGTCATCGGCGTGATCGATTTGTTCAGCGGCCAGACCCGCGAGCCGGATGCCGAAATACTGGCGATGTTCGCGACCATCGGCAGCCAGATCGGGCAATTCATCGAGCGCAAAGAGGTCGAAGACAAATTCCGGCAGTCGCAAAAGATGGAGGCCATCGGGCAACTGGCCGGTGGCGTGGCGCACGACTTTAACAACATCCTCACCATCATCCAGGGCTACACGCAGATGTTGTTGGAGGAAAAAGAATTTGCCGGCGAGACGAAGGAACAGTTGCAAGAGGTGCTCACCGCGGCGCAACGGGCTGCCAATCTGACGCGCCAGTTGCTGACCTTCAGCCGTAAACAGGTCATGCAGTCCCGTACGCTGAGTCTGAACGAGGTGATCGAAAATCTGAGCAAGATGCTCCGGCGCATTATCGGCGAGGACGTGCGCTTTCAGACGGAACTGGCGCCGCAGTTGCCGACCCTCCAGGCCGATGCCGGGATGTTGGAACAGGTGCTGATGAATCTCTCGGTCAATGCGCGCGACGCCATGCGCAAAGGCGGCCAGTTGACCCTCGCTACGGAGTTGTTCCTCGCGGACAGCGCCTACGTGCGCCAGCGGCCCGAGGCGCGCGAAGGAGAATTCGTCTGCCTGTCGGTACGGGACACCGGTTGCGGGATGCCGCCTGAAATCTTGGAGCACATCTTCGAACCGTTCTTCACCACCAAAGCCGTGGGCGAAGGGACCGGCCTCGGTCTGGCGACGGTGTTCGGGATAGTGCAACAGCACCGAGGTTGGATCGAAGTGAGCAGCCAGTCCGGTCGCGGCAGCACCTTCAAGGTCTTCCTGCCGACGGCCAAAGCGGAGATCGCGTTGGAAGAACCAGTCATTGCGCCGAAGGAACTGGAGGGCACGGAAACCATCCTGCTGGTGGAAGATGAGGTGGCGTTGCGCGGCTTGACCAAAAAGGTATTGGAACGGCGCGGCTATCAGGTTCTGGAGGCCGCTTCGGGGATCGCGGCGCTGGCGGTGTGGGACCAGCACCGGGCGCAGATTGATCTGTTGTTGACCGACCTGGTGATGCCGGGGGGCTTGAACGGACGTGAACTGGCGCAAAAGTTGACGGCGCAAAAACCCGCGTTGCGTGTGCTCTACACCAGCGGCTACAGCGAGAAACCGGGTGACACCGAGTTTTTGCTGAAGGCGGGCCGGCATTTTCTGCACAAGCCTTATCATCCGGACAAACTCCTCCAAGCCATCCGTAGTTGTCTGGATGAAGCTCGGACGTAACTCATGTCCTGAACATCCAATCGACCGCGCCGCTCACCCCGGCCCTCTCTGAGATCGGCGCGAGTCCTGCCGCGCGGCGATGCCTGCTCCGGTCTATGCGTGCCCCGCGCAGGAATCACGTCCGTCTTTTTGACAACGATTTCAAGGTTTGTCCCGATTGCTTGTAGGAGAATCCTCGCCGGACGTGTCAGACAATTACCGACACGTTGTAGGACAAAGGCGGAGGCGCGTCTCCGTACTGGAAGGGAGGGCCGCCTCCGTTCCTTTCGAAAAAAGTGCGGCCCGAATTCGCGCTGAAACTCCCGACCCCGTTTTTTTGCAATGCCGAGGGCAGGAAGAACACGGACTTCATTGTCGCGCGCACTCACTCGTTCAGAAATGCACCGGCGAAAAAGTTTCCACCGCGGTGTAGGACAACTTCGCTCCGTCGCGCATCCACCGCTGTGCGCAGTGCCGGTAAAATTCCGGTGGCACCTCCGCTGCTCAGCGTCCTCACGTGATTCGAAATTTTATTTTTATGGATGCAGCCCAGAGCAAAGCGAAAGTCTTCTCTCACAAACTTCCCGGGATGGTCGCCGGACTGTTTCTCTGGACGCTTACGGTCAGCGGTGCGGGCGTCACGCTGGAATGGGGACCCAGTCCGGACCCCTACGTGGCCGGCTACGCGCTCTACTATGGCACTGCGAGCGGCAACTATTCCCAACGCCTCGACGTCGGTAACCAAACCACGGCCACCGTCACAAACCTGACTCCGGGGGAGCGATATTATTTTGTGGTGACGGCCTACAACATTTTGGGCCTGGAAAGCGAGCCCTCAAACGAAGTTGCGTACGACGTGCCTGCCACCGTGCCAACGAACGAACCGCCAAGGGTGATTGCCGGGCCGGATCAGACCGTGTTTGGTCCGGCCACGGCCAATTTGCAGGGCACTGTGACTGACGACGGATTGCCGATTATTCCGGGTTCCGTCGCCACGACGTGGTTTGTGCTCAGTGGCCCGGGCACAGTGACCTTTGCCAATAGCAACGCCGTCGCCACGACCGCCACCTTTTCTACCCCGGGGGCTTATGTGGTATGCCTCAAGGCCTTTGATGGCGAGTTGATTTCCACCAACGACCTGACTGTGACCGTCTTGGCCAGCTCGGACCCGGCACCGTTCATTTCGAGCTTCAACGTCACCGCGCAAGGTGCAGCACTGGCATGGACGAGCCTGCCGGGCCGGCTGTACCGCGTGGTTTACAAGGATGATCTCAAAGCTGCCCAGTGGAGCGTGGCTTCGCCGGACTTAAGCTCCACGGGCAGCTCGATGAATTGGGTGGATGCGAGCGCCGTCCCGAGCGGTCAACGATTTTATTCGGTGGTTCTGCTGCCTTAGAGCGGTTGCCAAAATAAATTTCCGAATAGAAACACCCGGACCCCTCACCCGGTTTTCGACCACCCTCCCCATGAACCCTGTAGCGCAGTGTCCGTCCCGGCTGCGAGTTGCGGCAGCGTCCCGCTGTCAGCGCGAACGCCCGGCGGGACGCCTGGCCAACTCGCAGGCCAAGACGCCCGCGCTACGTCGTCGCCCGTCTGGTTCAGGGGTTTAATGCGCGATATTTCCTTTCGTGGAATTCTCTCACCATCCGATGGGGAAGAGGGACGGGGTGAGGGGCAATTCGGAAACTAATTCAGGCAGACAGTATGGACGGTGGGAGCACGGTTGGCGGCAACCTTGCCTGCCTCTCGCACTGCTCCAGGTTCCGGTGAAATCGAAGTTCGAAACTCGAAGGTCGAAACCCGAAATAAATTCGAAGCCCGAACGTCGTCACGCTCAAAGGCATGGTGTGGCTTGGGATTTCGGACTTCGGAACGCTTTCGGGATTCGGCTCCCGGAATTCGGACTTGCCCTTGATCCGCCGCTGACGCGAATGCTTGGGGCAACCCTGGCGGCTCAACCGCCCACTTTTCGTGCGTGACATTCTCGATGGCATCTTCTAACTTACTTCCGTATGCGTTCGCTGAACTGATACCTCTCCTGCCCCGAGCACGAACTGTCTCCATTCTCCTCCCGCTTCTATGCCTGAAAAAAACCTGGTTCATCTCACGGATGCGGAGGGCACCACGGCCATGATTGCGCCGGAACTGGGCGGCTGGCTTTTGCGTTACGCCCGGCCACTGCCCAAGCATGGACTCGTTGAGGCGCTGCACTTCTCCCAGGCGGTGATCGACCGTTACCCGCGCGAGATGTACGCGGGCAACCCGGTTCTTTTTCCGCTGGCCAGCAAGAACATCGCCGGCGGCAAGGACCATCACTACGAATGGAACGGCCGGCTTTTTCCCATGCCGCAGCACGGTTTCGCGCGCCGGTTGAAATGGGCGATCGTGGAGCAAACCGCCACGGCGTTGACGATGGAACTGACGGACAATGAACAGACGCGCGCCAGTTATCCCTTCGCCTTCCGGCATCGCTTGAGTTATCGGCTCGACCAGGGACGGTTGCGTTGGGAACAGGTGGTGGAGAATCGCGGCGCTGAGCCGATGCCCTTCAGCACCGGTTTCCATCCTTACTTTCGAGTGCCGCTGACACCCAGGAGTGAACGCGCGGTGTGTTTCGTGGAAATCCCGGAAGGCCGGCGGCTCACGCCCCAGGGCAACTGGGAACGCTTCCCGGGGAAATCCTTTCCCGCTCAGAACTGGAGCGTGCAGGAGGATGTTTCCGCGACGATGTTTCTGACCGACCTGAAAAAACCGGAGTTGATCTTGATCGACCCGGTCAGCGAACTGGAGGTGGCGCTGAATTTCGAGGAAGCCCCGCGCCATCGCTTCGTTGCGTTTTGGGCCAGATCACCCGAAGAACCGTTTTACTGTCTGGAGCCGTGGACGGCGTTGCCCAATTGTTTCAGCCGGCCGAAGGATCGCGAGCTGATCGTCCTCGCCTCAAACGAGACCTTTCGTGCGGCCATGTGGATGCAATTGCGCCCGATGGCGTGATCCTGGCATGGCGTCGAAGACCCGCATGCGGACTTTCCACGATCTCAAAATCGCGCAGCGTAACCCTGAACCACGAAAGCCAAATATTTGTCGCATATGAGACAAAAAGCTGGCTTTCATGGTTTGGCGCTTCATGGGGTGAACCACGGACCAGCCACCGGCAGCACTTAAAAGTGCATCGGGACGGTGAATTTGGCCCTCCCAAACTTTGTCGCATATACGACAAAGTTTGGGAGTTGCTTCCGGGAAGGTTCATGGCATTCACTCTATGCTGCGCCATCCACAATCTGACAGACGACGGGTTGAAGTGTTCTTCCGGTGCGCTCTTCGTATTTGCGCGTGATGTGTTCCATGAAACTTTCCGCCTGATGATAGGCCACGAGGTTGATGGTCGCCCCGCCGAAGCCGCCGCCCGTCAATCGCGCCCCATGACAACCCGGATGAGCGCGAGCCAGCTCCACCAAAAGATCGAGTTCAGGGCAACTGTTCTGCAAAAAATCGCGCGAGCTTTCGTGGCTCTGAAACATGTACTGCCCGAGCTGCCTCAGGTCCTCGCCGCGCAACGCTCGTTCCGCCGCCACCACGCGCTGGATTTCCCCAACGACATGATAGGCGCATTGGTATTCGCGTTCGTTCAGCCGCTCTTTGTTGGCTGCCAGAAGTTTTGGCTCCACCGAACGAAGAGATTTGACCCCGAGCGCGTGCGCCGCGGATTCACACAGCCGGCGCAGCTCGTTGTAACGGCCTTCAACCAGTTCCCGTTTCACGCCGCTGTGGCAAACAATGATCGCCTCGCCAATGAGCGGCGTGGTTTCGACAGTAGAAAACCGGCAATCGATGCTCATGATGTTCCACGCCTTGCCAAACAGTACGGAGATTTGATCGAGCAGGCCGCAATTCACGCCGACGAATTGCGTTTCCGCCGCGTGGCACAATCGGGCGAGGCGCATTCTTTCATCGGCTGTTGGCGACGGCAATTCGCCTTTGCCATTTCGTTTGGGCGGCAAGGTGTCGCCGGTTTCTCCCAGGCTGAAGGAATGGAGCGCGCGAATCGTCAGCGCCGTTGCCACTTCCAACGCCGCCGAACTGCTCATACCCGCGCCGAGCGGCAGCGTGCCGTGCACGGCCGCGTTGAAGCCGGTGAAGTGCACGCCACGTTTGCGGAGTTGATCGAGCACGCCCTTGATGTAATCCGCCCAAGGTGCAGCGGGATTCCTTTTGAATTCACTCGACCAAAAAAGTTCACGACCTGGAAACGCGGAGGAGACGAGTTCAATCTTGCCGTCGTTGCGCGGCGCGGAAGCAAGGTAAATGTATTTGTCGATGGCCAGCGACAGGACCAAGCCTTCGTTGTAATCGGTATGGTTGCCGAGCAGTTCGAGCCGGCCCGGCGCGTGGACGACGTGCACCGGCGGATAGCCAAAGTGGCGTTTGAAAAGTGTCTTGACGTCAACCATGAGGCGGAGACGTGATTCGTGATGCGTGATTCGTAACTGGTGAAGCTGGTGCGAACCGGCCAGAGTCACGCATCACGCATCACGCATTCGTTTCGAGCCGGTCAAACTTCTTTGCGAGATCGAAATCCTTCTCCGTCAGGCCGCCCTGATCGTGGGTGCTCAGGGTGAGCGTGACCTTGTTCCAGCGGATGTCGATGTCGGGGTGGTGATTCGCTCTTTCCGCCATGTCGGCGACGGCATTGACGAATTGGATCGCTGCGGGAAAATCCTTGAATTGGCGGGTTCGGGTGATGGCGTCGCCATTTCTTTTCCAATCCGGCACGGACGGAAGCACGGCTTCGATTTGAGCAGGAGTATATTTTGGCATGACCAACCCATGCCACAGAGATTCGTTCAGGTCACGCGAAAATCAGCTATTTTGGACTAGGGAGAAATGGAGGGGCATTTGATTTGTCGCTTCCTTCTTCGCGGCGCGCTTCGCTAAGGATGCTCAGGCTCGTGACCAGCGACCAAAGCAACGAAAACAAATAAACTGCGATTCCGAATAAAGCCCAGCGCAACATTTGCCAAAGCTCACGAAAATAAGCGCCAATGTCCTCGTGCGGTTGATGCAAACGGTCCCAGTTGCCGATGTACCAAGCGATGAATCGTATTCCAAAGTACACCGTTAGTATCAAACCCAGCAGCCCGATGAACACTTGCACATAACCTATAACCCGGCCTGCCAACAAAGACCCGAAGCCCGGCATTGCCAAATTAGTCGTCAGGCAACCCCAAGCTGTTTGCCGACTAAGGGGCTGCCGTGGTCCGAGCGCCAAAGATATCTTCATAGGCATACATCAATGCACCCAGAGCAAACGGCAGATTCAAGAACAAGACAAGTTGAGAAAACAACGTCATCGACGCGCTGACCTTGACCAGTTCCATGATCCGCGTGAAATCGAATCCGCCAGTTGTCGAACTGGAGAACATGGAAAATATCGCCATGGAGGTTTTCGCCGCAGCGTAGGCCTCAAACAAAACAAATGGCAAAAAGGCGACCAGCATCAAAACAAAGACTTGAAACCAAATCCGTGTAACAACCTTTCGGCTCAATTCCATCGCGGGCCAAAATTCCAGTCGCTTGTCCGCTACTAAAGGCACGCTGAACTTCCATGCAATCAAGAGATAAACTCCTGGCACCAAACAAAGCATCCAGCCAATTCCCGTTAGTATGGCGGTCAGCAAACCAGCCAGCATCAGTTGGGCAAAACCCGGGCCAAATCCGGCGAACACGTCGCTCGCGCTTGCAGGCTGATTACGAATTCGTTTCAAAAAGATCAGATAAAGCCCACCCAGAAGTGCACCGGTCAACAGCAAGTAAATAATACTGCCGATGATCGGAATAAACCTTGTGACTAAATTCATTAACCAAGTCAAAAAACTTGCACCAAAAAGCAAGCCCGTGTTGTCTGTCATCAATCGCCACGAACGGGTCAAGCAACTGCCTATCTGAAGATCAGGTTGACGAGCTAGGATTTGATCGACAAAGACTTCTGGATTCGACACGGTGGACGGCGGGACCGGCAAGCGAGACGCTTGCGTACCCAACGCGGATGCAAACTCTGGGAATTGGGAGAGTGGTTTCCATTCCGTGCGGCCTTCTGATTGCGCCGGGGATTGTCCGCTCAGTCGCCCCTCAGCAATCCATTGGCGGATTTGTTCGGCGTCGATAGGGCCATACTCTTTATGATCTCCTCCGATGATCTTATACATGCGCGGAATGTGCCCGGAAATCGGAAAGCCCGTCAAGGTGACACTTCACTCTGCTTCGACTCACCGCCGCACGGTTCAAAACCATTCCTTGCGACCGTCAACATAGGTCCTGACAAACTCTTCGTCCGACTTCGCGAGATAGATGATGCCCTCGATCAGGCCAATGATGTGCGTCACCACGCCGGCCAAACCGCACGTCAACACCGTGACCAGCAGCATGATCAGGCCTGCGCCAGTGTAACCCAGGATGAATTTGTGAATCCCCAGCGAGCCGAGCAATATGCCGCAAACTCCAGCCGGGATCTTGTTCGAAGCGCGCGACGCAATTGGGGAGGTTGGCGAAGCGGCTGCGATGGGCGGCGGAGTGGGTTGGATGTCACCGGCGAATTCCGGGAACGAACCGAGGGCCCGCCACTCAGCGGCTCCCTCCGGCTGAATCAAGGTGTGCGCGTTGGCGCGGTTCTCGGCGATCCAGCGCCGCAGTTGCTCCGCAGTGACCGGCCCATACTGCTGACCGTCCGCTCCGATGATTTTGAACATAGACTTTTTTTGGTTTGGCGACCGGACAGCTTGTAGTCGATCGACCGTGCCAAGGCAAGCACAGTTGCGACACGCTTACGGCGCGAGCCAGATTAAAGGCGCAAACGGCAGATTGCGCAGAATTCCAAACGAGATCACAACTGCGAGTAGCCAACAAATCCAAACAGGGCGGCGAACAACGAAGGGCGATTGAGGTTCCGGTTTGCGCGCAAGGAAACGAATGGCCATCCAAATCAAAAACGGCAGCGACAAAACCCACAGAGGATTGAAACGGAATGCCGCAGCCAGGTTGCCGTGCAGCAATTCGTGCGTGGCACGCAACGCACCGCAACTGGGGCAGAACAAGCCGGTCGAACTATGCAACAAACACCTTGGATAAAGCGCGTACTGAGCCGGATCGAAGAGAAACAAGATTACAAGTCCAGCCGCCAAGCCAAACGCAACGAATCCGAATTGAACACGTGACCTTTCCATGAGTGGGTAGTTAGATTTCAAAAATCATGGCCTTAATGCTTGTTCAACTCCCGCATGATTTCCGGCATGTTCAACGTCACTCCAACAACCAACAGGACAACGATTAAAACGATGCTTAAAATGGACAGAATCAATCCCGCGAGGGCCAAACCTTTCCCTTGTTGAATTTCCGGTTGCTTTTTGATCTGACCAAGTGCGATGGATGAAAAGATAATGCCAAGGATGTTGAACGGGAGTCCATAGCAGCAACAGCCCAAAACGATGGAGCAAATGCCCATCACCAGACCGGCGACCGCCATGCTATTCGTTTTGGGCGCAAGGTGCATGACCTGGAAAGCGGGTGGAGCAGGAGATGACGACGTAACTGTCAATGTAGCGGCGAACTCGGGAAATTCTGCGAGCGGCTTCCACTCCGTCGTGCCTTCCAGCAGGACTTTGGTGCGTGGGTTGGCCCGACCTTCCGCGATCCATTGCCGCAATTGATCCGCCGTGATTGGCCCGTACTCTTTCCCGTCTGCACCGATGATTTTATACATGGAGTGCCTTTCTAATTTGACGTCTCAATGCTCCTTCCGAAAAACCCGTCAGGGTTCCCAGCGCTGCGAGCTGAGTTGCGAACGTGGCCATTGTGCCACCGAGCCGTCCGCGAACGCAACATTGACAGTGCGCGTCGAATGTTGGTGCGCGACCAGTTGTTCGGAGCCGCCCGTGCCGTTCCAGCCGCCGTCGCTTTCAAACAGCAGCACTGTGCGCGGGTTGATTTCCCCTTCCTTTTTGCCGTCGAGATTCCGGTTAAACGCGTAGGCGGAACGTCGCTCGGGATGGGACGGGCACTGAAAAACTTTGGCTGAGCCGACGGTGCTTTGAATGGCGTCGCACCAGGTTGCAGCCGGTGGATACTGGTCTGTATTATCGCCGGCGTAAATTCGCACCGCCAGCGCCAGTTGCTTCATGTTGTTAGCGCAGTTGATTGTCTGAGCTTTCTGCTTTGCTTTGGCTAGTGCGGGCAAGGTCAGCCCCGCCATAAACGGAATGGAGAATAAAAGCATGAAGCCGGACACGCAAATCCCCGCGATGGCGATTCCGTTGCCCGTCAATCGTCCCTGACTGCGGTTGATTTTGGTCAGCGCAATAATTCCCAAAATCAAGCCGACCAGCGCCGTGATACCACAAAATCCCAGTACCCCAAGCACGAGCGAGGCGATGGCCATGCCGCTGGTTTTGGTTTCGACGGAACCAGTCGTGATGGGCGGTGGCGTGGCGCCTGGTTTTGCCGACAAGTCGGCGTCGAACTCAGGCAACGATCCCAGGAGTTGCCAGTCGGCAGCATTTTCAACCTTGATCTTCGATTGCGCGTTGGCGCGGCCTTCGATGATCCATTGGCGCAACTGCTCGGCGGTGACCGGCCCGTACTCCTTTTGGTCCGTCCCCAGGATTTTGTACATGGGCAACCTCTCTACCCCGATGACCAGATTTACGCAAGACGGGAAGCGAGCGGGAAGCAAACCCCAACCCCTCCAAGGAGGGGAGCGGCGCACCGTGGATTGTTCCCCTCTTGGGAGGGGTCAGGGGTGGGTTTGGTTGGCAGCAGGTTCATGGTGGGACCCGGGGTAAGTCCACTCGCATCGTTCTGGTTTAACCCGCCTGCAATTCTTTTAACTTGGCTTCCGCCTTGCCACTGTCGATCACGTCCACGGCCAGATCCCATCCGGCAATCATCGATTTCGTTTTGCCCGCCACAAACAAGGCCGCCGCGGCATTGAGCAAGACCGCACCCCGCTTTGGCCCGCGTTCTTCACCGCTCAAAATATTGCGCACGATTAACGCGTTGTGCTTGCGATCACCGCCCGCCAGATCCGCGAGCGTCGCCGATTGCAACGGGAATTGTTCCGGCGAAAGTTCGGACACGGTGAAGCCACGGTCTTGATAAAACTCGGCGACGGTGTTGCTGCCCAGCGTGGAAAACTCATCGAGATAGGCGGTGGCGTGAGGCGTGAGGCGTGAGGCGTGAGCCGGGGTTCGAGACTCTGGACTCTCGACGGTAAAGGGGACAGTGCCGCACACCACCATCCCGCGTCGGACTTGAAGTGATTGCAACACATGCGCAATCGGCTCGCAAAGCTCGGGCTGCGGCACGCCGATGAGTTGCGCCGTGGGCCGCGCCGGATTGAGCAGCGGGCCGAGGAAATTAAAAATCGTGCGTTGGCCGCGCCCGGCACAGAGCTTGCGCGCGGGGGTGATGTGTTTGAACGCCGGATGATATTTTGGCGCGAAGAAAAAAGCGAACCGATGCTCACGCAACGACTCCGCGGCCCGTTCCGGTGAAAGCTCAATCGGAATGCCCAGTGCTTCGAGCACGTCCGCGCTGCCCGCCTGCGAAGTGATGGCGCGATTGCCGTGTTTGGCCACCGTGATCCCGGCCGCCGCGCAGACCAGTGCGACCGTGGTGGAGATATTGAACGTGTTTAGCCGATCGCCGCCTGTGCCGCAAACATCCAGGATTTCGCGCGTGCGAGTTTCCAAATCGAGCGGCGGCTTGATGGATTTGGCGCGAAGTTCGCGCGCGAAGGCGGCGATCTCATCCGTCGTTTCTCCCTTTTCCGCCAGCGCCGTTAGAAATTCCGCCTTTGACTCGGTTGAAACCGCCTCGTCGATGAGCTGTGCCACGGCGTCGGTCACTTGTTCAGCCGTGAGGGATCTCGCTTGCGTGAGTTGTTCCGTCAAAGTTTTCAGCACGGCCGAAGATTAGGTTCAAAGCTGGAAGTTCAAAGTTCAAAGTTGAGCGCGAAACGTCGCGGGATTTTTCTTGTGTCCTTCGGCGGCTTCTCTGTGCAGATTTCCGGCGTGGGTGCACAAAGTCACGCCAACGCAGAAGTGTTGCCGACGCACACGAAGGAATTGTTTCAGGCGGCCGTGATGCGCGCCACCGAACTGCTCAAGGCCGGCGAGGTCGTCGCCTTGCCGACGGAAACAGTGTACGGGTTGGCCGCCAATGCGTTCAACCGAAAAGCCGTCGAACGTCTCTTCGAAATCAAGGGCCGCCCCGCCCACAATCCAATCATTGTCCATGTGGCCAGTGTGGTAATGGCCCGGCGCTGTGTGGCCGAATGGCCCGCGTTGGCGGATAAGCTGGCCAAGTCATTCTGGCCGGGACCGTTGACACTGGTTCTGCCGTGCGCAAAGGAGATTCCTGAGATCGTCACGGCACACGGACCAACGGTGGGTGTGCGCTGGCCGAGTCATCCATTCATCCAGGCGGTGATCCGCGCCTGTGATTTTCCCTTGGCGGCGCCGAGCGCGAACTTGTCAGGCGCCATTTCACCGACCAACGCCGGCCACGTTCAAAAACATCTGGGCGATAAAATCCCCTTGATTGTCGATGGCGGTCAGGCGCAGGTCGGAATCGAATCGACCGTGCTCGACCTGTCCGTTTCTCCGCCGCGCGTGTTGCGTCCCGGAATGATTCGCGCCGAATCGTTGAAGGCGGTGGCGGAGAATCTCGAATTGCAGATTTCGGATTTCAAATCGTCCGATGTCACGGGCGAACCGCTGCGCAGTCCCGGACAACTCCCGAAACATTATTCGCCGAGAGCCAGATTGGTCATCTGGTCGTGGGCCGACGAAGCCGACCTCAACTCTCAACTCTCAACTCTCAACCCTCAACTCCGCAGCGTTCATGTCATTGCCCACACGCGCATTCCTTCCGGGGCGGGTCTGGGTCGGGTGAGCGTGATTCCGCACGACGCGGAAGCCTTTGCGCGGGCGATTTACGCGGAGTTGCATCAGTGCGATGAAACCGGGGCGGAGTTGATCGTAATGGAGACGTTGCCTTCCGGCGCCGAATGGCAGGCCATCGCCGACCGCCTGCACAGGGCGGCGCGGTGAAAATGGCTGATGTCACACTTAATGAAACTCGGGAATCAATTCGTCGCCTTGATTGATTTCGTTGGGACAAATGCAGCGACGCGACGCTTGGCTTCGTTGAGTTGTTCACCGGTCATGCTGCCTTTAAGTTCGTCGCGAACGCTCATCGCATCGGGAAGCCCTTGCGCGGCCGCGAGGCTCAACCATTTGAACGCCTCGACATGATCCTGCGGCACGCTCTTGCCGTTGAGATAGCGCTGGCCAAGATTGTATTGGGCGAACTTATCCCCGCGCTCGGCCGCCATCCGGTACCATCGAACCGCTTCCACGTCATTTCGGGTAACGCCCCGGCCCGTCACATACAACACCGCGAGGCTGTATTGCGCGTCCGCAAATCCCTGCTCCGCGGACCGCTGATACCACTTGGCCGCCTCTGCTTCATCACGGGGTACGCCTTGGCCAGCTTCGTAAAGCTCACCAAGACGTTTTTGCGCGATCGCGTGGCCCTGGTTGGCGGCGAGGCGATACCACTTGCCGGCTTCCTTGTAATCCTGGGAAGCGCCCGCGCCTTTGGAATACATCTCTCCGAGGAGAGTTTGGGCGACGGCATCACCGCCATCGGCCTTGGCTTTTGTTTCCTGAAAATCGGCCACTGGAACGATCGGAGTGCTTGATGCAACTGAGAGGGAAGGTTCGCGGCTTTGGATGAAGGTTGCCAAAGTAAAACCCACCAACGCAAAGAACAGGACAATCGCAAAGAGTTTGGCCACCTTCGTCGGCTTGCGGCGAGAAACTGGTGTGCCGCAATCGGGGCAGACGACGGCTCCGTTATTGACCTTGTTGCCGCATTTAAGGCAGGTAGTTGAGGCCATAGTTTTTTACTTCGCAGTCGTTTTAACCCCTTGCGGTTTATCGTCCAGACAATTCGCTTTGCTACACGAAGCCGGAGTATTGGAGGCCGGGCCGCAAATGGCAGGCCGAATGTCATCGCCGATCGACCTTACCGGAGTGCAGATCTTTCGAACTGTGGCGTGAACGAATGGTTTCAACGGTCAAACTTGAATTTGGAACCAGCTCAAGAAACACGACTCCATGATCAATTCATCGTTAGTTCACTATGACACAAATTCTGCTTGCCATCGCTCGATGGGTTGGGCTATACACAACCAGTCAGCAACCCGATCTACCGTTGACGAGGCCTGAGCCGCGCAAATTATTTGAGCAATCGGCTGAATATCATGAAACCCAGGACAAGACCAATGCTGTTGCAGATGATAGGTTCACTCCGCCCTCGCCGGCCGGCTCCTTCGCCAAATGGATTTACTTTGATTGAACTCCTGGTGGTGATCGCGATCATCGCCATCCTTGCAGGTTTGCTGCTTCCGGCGCTGGCCAAAGCCAAGGACAAAGCGAAGGCTGCGCAGTGTTTGAGCAACCTGAAACAAATCGGCGTCACCGGCACCATGTATGCCGATGACTTTAACAATACCTACTTTTGTTTGAACAAAAGCGGAGATTTGCCCAACTATGGCCAGTGGACGTTGTTTGGGTCCGACGTCCTCCTTACTCCAAACGACGGGCGCGCGTATTGGGCGTTGGGCTATCTGAAATATTTCGGAAGCAATAGAAGAGTTTTCCGCTGCCCGAGTTGCATACACCCGGACGAATGGCATGATGATGGTTTGAATTACCCCAGCGAATTCTGGCGCGATTCAACTTACGGAATGCATGTTACCCTCCTGCAGGATGGAGCGACTGCAAAAAAGACCACGAGCTACAAGAATCCGGTGATAACAATTTTTTCCCAGGACGCCGCCGAGCAAAGGATGGATGGGGGTGACGATAGTCTTAGCACTTTCTCGGATGCCGGCGGTGCAATTCTAACACAATGGATAGGAGGCAGTGCCCCCAACTCTTACGGCGGCTTATCAGGACTATACAAAGGGTACCATTTTGAGAACGAATGGTATCGTCACACCAAAGGGTGTCAGACCGTCTGGGTTGATGGCCATGCCAGTCGAATTAAATTTACCGGATATTCCGGACCAAAAGCTGGCATCGACTACCGCTACTATACCGGCGCGGCTCCTCTAAGAGTGCTTTCAGATTAAGAGGTAACCTCCTAACACTTTACTCCTAATGCGACATCTTCAGGTTAAGCAATTTGGTTTGGGCTTGGGTTTGGGTTGTTTTTTGCTGCTCGGAGTGGGCTGCAAGCAGGACGTGACACCACCAGTTCCAATACCGGTTGATCAGTTGCCGTCCGCCTTCGAGAAAGCATTTGGCAAAGCCAAACCTGAAATCAAAAGCATGTCAGCGGAGATTATTTCATCCTTGCAGTCTCAAGATTACGCGAAAGCCTACTCGGAACTTCAGAATCTTTCGGCCCAGTCCGGCCTAAACAAAGAGCAGCAGAATATTGCGCAGCGGGGAATGCTCTCTGTGCACGAACTTTTGCAGACCGCTGAAGCCAAAGGCGACGAAAAGGCGGCCACGACACTTGAAAATTATCGATCCACGAAATAAACAACCAGAACAAGCAGGCTCAAAAGCGAATTTCCCCAACCGTTCCTCTGTAACAAAAAAACCCTCAAATAAAAAAAGTATGATACTAATACCCAATCATCAGGTCCTCGCAAGGCTGAGACACGGCCTCATCGGTGCATTATTTGCCACACTGCTGATCTCCGGCAGCCTGGTTCATGGTGCAACTTACTTCTCGGAAAACTTCGATGCCACCAATACCGACGGCTATATTTCGTTCGGGTGGGATTTCGGCAAAAACGGCAGCGCGGCCGAGGTGGGCACAGACTTTTGGGTCGCCCAGTATCCGTATGCTGATGCGGATTATCAGCCCCTCGAGCCGGCACCCAGACAACCGGACTCAAGCTTCTTCTGGGACTCTTATGTAACGAACTTGGATAAAATAGTCACTCCTCCCACCGTTGATGGGACAGGTTCGTCGCGGACCAACGGCGGTTACTTGATTTCGGATTCCGATGCCGCAGGTGGTTCGGATAACATTGGTTCCCTCTCGGAGTTTTGGGCGATCACGCCGAGTTTCAGCACCGTCGGCGCCACGGATGTCTGGTGGCATGCCGATGTGGACATTGACAACAACAACAACGGCGAGTGCATTGTCGATCTGGGTTTTTCGGTGGATGGCGGGACGACATGGACCCAGGTGTGGGCAACGGCAGAGCCGCAGCGCCCGATCAAAAGTTTCGGCTTCAACCAGAATGTGGACAACACTTTCGAAGGTGGAACACCAATCGATGGGTATCCCGTGTTGGGCAGTTACTCGCAGACCAAGACCTGGAGCGGTATTCATGGACGGTGGCATGTGCACTTGCCCGCCCAAGCCAATAACCAGGCCAGCGTCAAGATGCGCATCCGCTACGTTGAGCCGGCGGACGCCTGGTGGATTGCTCTGGACAACATTCTCGTGGACAACAATCCGCCGCCGAAGGGTAGTCAGGTGGTGCTGTTCGAACAGTTTGAGAGCGGAATTCCGGGTACCTGGGCAAATACCGGAGTCACCCGTACGAACGGCCTTCCGATGAAGTGGGCGACGGAACCATTAAGGGAAACCGATGGCACCCTTTCCAAAAAACTCTCAGCGACAGATACGAACGAGGTGAACGTTGACTTGGTGCGCTATCTGCAATTTCTTCGGGACAGGGGGACCAATATTGCGCCGACCGCCGTTCTGAACTGGAGTGTGACGAACTTTATCGATTACCCGGACTTGCAAACTTATCATCCGAACAATCCCACCGACGGTCGGTTGATGATGATGCTCGCCGGAGGCAACTATGCCATGTGGCAGCCGGACACCAGCAACTATACCAATGACCTGGATACCCCTTCTCTGAACCTCACCGGCAAATCGGAAGTCTTCCTGGATTTCGACTCGGAGTGGCTGCATGGAGTTTACAATTCACTTGATCCGACGCTCTCGCAAATTTTCCTGGTAGAGGTGAGCTTGGATGGAGGTGCGACCTTCAATACGATCTTCGATTACCAGAAAGGGCTGTCGAACATTGGTGAGGCTTCCTATTTCATGCACCATTATATTCCGGTGCCCCAAGCAGCTGGAAAATCGAGCGTGATTTTCCGCTTCCATGCGCAGGGGCTGGATACCGGGAATGCGGGCACGCGCCATCAAGGATTCTGGGTCATTGACAACGTCCGCGTCACGGCCAACGTTCTGGCGATCACAAGCATCTCGACCTCCGGTGGCAACGTCACCGTGAATTGGCCGGGTGGCCCGGGAATCCGCCTGCAGAAGTCCACCAACTTGACCAATCCATTGAGTTGGGCAGACATCGGTACCACGCTGGGCAACAGCACTCATAGTGAGGCGCTAACCTCAACGCCAACCTTCTTCCGACTCTCCAAGCCGTAGCAAGGCTTGTTGGCTCATCGACGAGATCCGGCTGCCTCGGCAGCCGGATCCTTTCTTCTGAGATGAACTTTTTGTTTTGTATCATCTGATTTACGAGCCTCGGCCAAAATGTTGGCCAACCAATCTCTTTCGTGGTTCTCGCAGCGGGTATCCCGATTTCTCGCTAGTTGGGTTTCGTGGGTTGGCCGTATCACCCAATGACTGGCCGCCCACCGGAATGCTTGGCGCGAGGGCGCGCTGAACTGCGATTTTGCCAGCACGGCACGCTCCCACCCTCCCCATCAGAAACGCGACGTTTCCGCACGAGAGTTTGGCGCAGGGGTAACTTTTTAAAGTGACCCACGTTTTAACTTGCGTCCGCACCGGTTTGACATTTAGCAGGTTTCATTCATCGTCGAAGCTTGCGCTTTGCAAATGCAATAATTCTTCAGGACTATGGCAGACAATAAAATGTCGGGCGGGTTGAAGTGGCTCATCATCGGCGCGCTGGTCGTCGTCGGCCTGGCTGTTGTGGTCTGGAATGCGAATCGGCGCGGCAACCACGAGGTGGAGTATAAGACCAGCACCGTCACGCGCGGGGATCTGACGCAGGTTGTCACCGCCAGCGGCACTTTGAACCCCGTGGTCAACGTCCAGGTCGGCAGCCAGATTTCCGGCATCATCCAAAAGCTCTACGCCGACTTCAATTCGCGGGTCAAATCCAACCAGGTCGTGGCGCAATTGGATGCCGCGACGTTTCAGGCGACGGTGCACCAGGCCGAGGGCGACCTTGCCAACGCGCGGGCCGGCCTCGAACTGGCTCAAGTCAACGCCCGCCGCTCCGCTGAACTTTTCAAGAACAATCTCCTCTCGCCCTCGGACAACGACAAAGTCACGGCTGATTTGCACCAGGCGGAAGCCCAGGTGAAAATCAAGGAAGCCGCCTTGGAACGCGCGAAAGTCGATCTGGCGCGCTGCACGATTTATGCGCCCGTGGACGGCATCGTCATCTCACGCAACGTCGATGTCGGCCAGACCGTGGCGGCGAGCATGAACGCGCCGACGCTTTTTGTCATCGCGAACGATCTGTCGAAAATGCAGATCGATGCCAATGTCTCCGAGGCGGACGTCGGCACCGTGGAAGAGAGGCAGAGCGTAAACTTCACAGTGGACGCGTTTCCGAGCCGCACGTTTAACGGCAAGGTCACGCAAATCCGCAACTCGCCAATCACCGTTCAGAACGTGGTGGTGTACGACACCGTGGTTGAAGTGAGCAACCCGGATTTGAAGCTCAAGCCCGGGATGACGGCGAACGTGTCCATCATCACCGCCCAGCGCAACGGGGTGCTGAAAATTCCCAACGCAGCGCTCCGGTTCAAACCGCCCGAGCCGTCCACCAATCAGACTTTTGTGGCGCGCTGGCTCGGGAAGATTGGTTTGGGTCAGTCAGCCAAAACGGAGGCGACGAACGCGGTACTGGTTGCGAAGTCAGGTGACACCAACAAGATCCAGGAAACGGCGTCCGCAGCCGGGGCGCTGACCGGCAACGAACCGCCGGAGGAGTTGATGCGGCGCGTGCGTGAAATGCGCGAGCGTGGCGAGGAGGTGCCGCCGGAGATTCGCGCAAAGTTGCGCGAACTGTTTCAGAGTGGCGCCTTGCAACGGCCCGGCGGTGGCGCTCCTGGCGAAGGTGGTTTGCGTGGCGGTGCGGGAGGAGGTGCGCGTCCGCGTCCCCTCCAGCCGGCTGCGCGCACCATTTACGTGCTGGCGACAAATACGCCGGCCGGTGGCGGCGAGCCGGTAATCGAGCCTCAGCCGGTGCGCGTGAAGACCGGCATCAGCGACGGCGCTTTCACCGAGGTCATTGATGGAGTGAAAGAAGGCGACGATGTCGTCACCGCAGTCAAGCTGCCCCAAGCCGAGGCCGCCGCGCCACCCGCTGGGACGAGTCCGTTCGGCGGCGGTGGTTTTCGCGGTCGCCGGTAATTGGGACGAGATTCACATGAAGCCTGTCATCAAACTGGAGGACATCCACAAGACCTACCAGACTGGCGAAGTGGAGGTGAAAGCCGTGCGCGGTGTGACACTGGAAATTCACCCGGGTGAATTTGTGGCGCTGATGGGTGCGAGCGGTTCCGGCAAATCCACCATGATGAACATCATCGGCTGTCTCGACCGGCCCACGGGCGGAAAGTATTTTCTGGACGGCATCGATGTTTCACAACTCAATCGCGATGCCCTGGCCGACATCCGCAATCAGAAGATCGGCTTCGTTTTTCAGGGCTTCAATCTGCTGCCGCGCACGTCCGCCTTGGAAAACGTCGAGCTGCCCATGCTTTACATGCGCCGGCGCTTGAACGGAGAGAGCCAGCGTGAGCGGGCCTTGAAGGCGCTGGCGAGCGTCGGCCTGGGCGACCGCGCCGATCACACGCCCAACCAGTTGTCCGGCGGCCAGCAACAGCGCGTCGCCGTCGCCCGCGCGCTTGCCAATCACCCGTCGCTCCTGCTCGCCGATGAACCGACCGGCAACCTCGATACCCGCACGAGCGTGGATATCATGGGCGTGTTTCAGAAGCTAAATGACGAGGGCATGACCATCGTCATGGTGACGCACGAACTGGACATCGCTCATTACACGAAGCGGATGGTGGTGATGCGGGATGGCAAAGTAGTGAGCGATACCACGGTGGCCAATAGGTTGAACGCGGGGGACGAACTGAGCCGGTTGCAACAAGCGGAAAAGGCAGCGCAATTGACGAGTTAAATCATGCGTTATCTGGCCACCATCAAAATTGCCTTTCGTGCGCTGCGGCGAAACAAAATGCGCACGATTCTGACGATGCTTGGCATCATCATCGGTGTGGGCGCGGTGATCGCCATGGTCGGCATCGGCAACGGTGCCAAGGCACAGGTGCAGGCCCGCATTGCCGCGCTGGGTCAGAATGTGATTTTGATTTTCTCCGGCAGCATCAATCGTAGCGGCGTTTTCAGCGGCTTCGGCGGTGCCGGCACGCTCACGGTCGAGGACGCACTGGCGATTCAGAACGAGGTGCCCGGTGTCGCCGCGGTCAGTCCGGAGGTGCGGAGCGGTGGCCAACTGATGGCTGGCAATAACAATTGGAGCACCCAGGTCATGGGCGAAGGCGTGGATTATTTCAACATCCGCCAATGGGAATTCGCTGAAGGCACGATGTTCACGGAAGCCGATGTGCGGGCGGCGGCCAAGGTGTGCGTGCTGGGCAAGACCACGGCGGAAAAGCTTTTCCCCGGCGAAGAACCGGTGGGTCAAATCATGCGCATCAAAAACGTGCCCGTGCGGGTTGTCGGTGTGCTCCATCCCAAGGGCGTTTCCATGATGGGTTCAGACCAGGACGACACAGTGATCGTGCCGTACACAACCTGCATGAAACGACTTGCCGGAGTCACCACCTTGCGCGCCATCAACGTGCAAGCTACGAGCACCGACCAGATTGCCGACGTGCAGAATGGTATCACCGAACTGCTCCGCCAACGGCACCGCATCCTGCCCGGACGCGACGACGATTTCATCATCCGCAACCAACAGGAGATTTCCGAAGCCGCCAGCGCCACCACCGAAACCATGACCGCGTTGCTCGCGGGTGTGGCGGTCATCTCGCTCATTGTCGGTGGCATCGGCATCATGAACATCATGCTGGTGAGCGTGACCGAGCGGACGCGCGAGATCGGCATCCGCATGGCCGTGGGTGCGCGTGGGCGCGACATCCTCTCGCAGTTTTTGATCGAAGCGGTAACGCTCAGTTCCATCGGGGGCGCAATCGGGATTTCTCTGGGCGTCAGCGCCCCGAAGATCGTGAAGTTGCTCGCGACGCTAAGTTCCGCGACTGGAATTAAGAGCGATTTTCTGTCTTCAGCCGCCGGCTGGCCCACGCTCGTTTCCGCCGATTCGATCATCATCGCCTTTCTTTTCAGCGCCGCCGTGGGAATCTTTTTTGGGTTTTATCCCGCGCGCAAAGCTTCAAAACTCGACCCAATTGATGCATTGCGGTATGAATGAACTGCGCCAGAGGACAGGTAAACGACCCGATCAACGGCATGGCGTCAACCAACTCGCGTCGAATTTCGCGCCATCCGCTAACGTCTGAGACGGACAGGAACAATCATGCTCGCCATTTTACGAAACACGTTTGACGAAATTATGCAAATCAAGCAATCTTCGCGGCCAATGCGTATCATTCATTACTTTGCCATTGCGTCCCTCGGTCTGGCCGTCACAGTTGGCGCGCAATCAACCAACGAGACGCTCCGTCCAATGTCGCTCCAGGAATGTGTCCTGCAGGCGGTGCAACACAATCTGGACGTGCAGATCAAACGCTTCAGCCCGGACATCTCTCGTTACACACTGGCCGCGTCGTATGGCGGTTATGATCCTTTTGCCACTTTCTCGGGCGAGCATGATTATAGCTTGTCACCCGGAGGACTCGATCCGCAAGGACGGCCTTTTGCCGGTAACGAAATTGACACTGACCGTTTCAGCACTGGACTTCAGGGGTTGCTTCCGTGGGGACTGACTTACAACGTGGGCGGAACGCTGTCAGACCAATACGGAACACGACCGAGCACTGCAATCGATCCGAGCAAACAAACAGTCGTTACGAACAGCTTCTTTGACATCAATTCCAGTAACACCGTCAGTTTTCTCAGCACGAACTTCGGCACGATGCCGACCCGCGACCCGTTTGAGACCACGTCCGGCAATGCCGGCCTTCTCCAACTGCGACAGCCGCTCTTGAAAAATTTCTGGATCGATTCCACCCGATTGCAGATTTTCCTCAACAAGCGAAACGTCCAGCTTTCCGAACTGGATCTCCGGTTTCAAATCATGAACACCGTCACCGCGGTGGAACAAGCCTACTACGATCTCATCTTTGCCCTGGAAAACGTCAAGGTGCAGGAAAAGGCGCTCGAACTGGCGGAACGGCTGGCGGCGGAAAACAAGAAGCGGGTCGAAGTCGGCGCGCTGGCGCCGCTCGATGAAAAACAATCGGAATCCCAGGTGGCCTCCAGCCGGGCGGATTTGCTGGCCGCATTGGGCAACCGGGACACGCAACAAAGAGTGTTGAAGAATCTGTTGAGTGATGATTATTCAAAATGGGAGGACGTGGTCGTGCAACCCAAAGAAACTCTGCTGGCCATGCCTCAATCTTTCAACAAACAGGATAGCTGGAAGAAAGGTTTGAGCCTGCGTCCGGACGTGCTGCAGGCGAAGATCAGCGTGGAAAAACAGGGCTACGTTGTTCGCTTCCAACGAAACCAAATGTATCCGCAGTTGGACCTGATTGGCAGTTATGGCTTCGCGGCGTCCAGTCAGGAGTTCAGCGGCGCGTTCGATCAATTTCGTCGCCGGGACAATCCCTTCTATTCTTACGGTGCGGCGATGACCATTCCGTTGGGCAACACGAGCGCGCGCAACAATTACAAGGCGGCCAAAGCCACCAAGGAGCAGATTGCGTTGGAGCTAAAACAAATGGAGCAAAACGTTCTGATTGGCATCGAGAATGCCATCGCGGTGGCCAAGACCAGCTTTGAACGTGTGGCTGCCACGCGCGAGGCGCGCACTTACGCCGAGGCGGCGCTCGATGCCGAACAAAAGAAATTGGAGAACGGCAAGAGCACCAGTTTTCTCGTGTTGCAGGCGCAACGCGACCTGACCGCGCGCAGTTCCGAAGAAATCCGCGCGCTGGCCGACTACAACAAGGCGCTCGCTCAACTCGCCCTCGGTGAAGGCACCACGCTGGAAAGAAACAAATTGAGCGTGGAGATCAAGTAGAGCGCGCAAGTTGTTTTCTCCCGACCAGCCGAAATTGTTACCCACCCCTGACCCCTCCCGGGAGGGGAAGTTAACCATGGCGCGCGGAATCCTTCTCCCCTCCTCGGAGGGGTTGGGGTGGGTTCGGCGGCCATTCTGTTGAAAAAGAGATTTGGCAATGGGTGGTGGATTCTTTCGTCGCTTACACTGCATTCGCCGCAGCTCCCGTTTGACCGGCTATCGCTTCCACGTTCCCGATCAGGTCCGCCATCATGTCGGTTACCGTTGGCGTTTTGATCGCCAGATATTTTCCCGTGGCCGTCGCCAGGACGGCGTTTTGTGAATTGCGCAGTTCGCCCCGCGTTTCAAAAAGTTTATTCCGGGCGTTGTTGACCAGTTCAGCGGTGGCGGTAATTGCCTCGCCTGGCCTCGCCGTCTGCACAAAGCGGACGTTCAACTCCGCGCAATAACCGAACCGTTTGGTTTGCGCGATGCACGCCCAAGCCATGATTTCATCCAGCAGCGTCGCCAGCAGGCCGCCGTGAATCGTCTGTTTGAAACCGACATGTTCCGGTTTGGGGACGAAACACGTCCGCACGATCCGTCCGTCGGTTTCAAACTTGAGCCGCAGTCCGATGGGATTGGATTCACCGCAGACGAAACAGGAACGCGTATAAGGCAATGGTTGCATGAAATGGAAAGCTAAGGAAAAACTTTCCGCCGCGACAGGTAAAAGTAGTTGCCGTTCCCAGACCCGTGGCCCCAAAATGAGCGACGCCGAAGCCGACGAGTTCGTCCTCTTTTGCGGAGCGAACGATTCTGGGGCGGGCGAAGGTGCTTCGCTCAAATCGCAGTCGCCGGCTTTGTTTATGATCCAATATCTCGAACTCTTGCGCCACGTGCTGGAAAACGGGAAACTCAAACCCGACCGCACCGGCACCGGCACCTATTCCCTGTTTGGAGCGCAAGCCCGGTTCGACTTGCGAAACAACTTTCCGGTTCTCACCACGAAGAAGCTGCATCTGCGCTCCATCATTTATGAATTATTGTGGTTTCTGCGCGGCGAGCGAAACGTGCGCTATTTGCAGGAAAACAAGGTGACCATTTGGGACGAGTGGGCCGATAAAAACGGTGACCTGGGACCGGTGTACGGCAAGCAATGGCGGCATTGGGTCAAGACCCGAAGCCGACCTCGCCGATCCCCGGACCCCGCCGGAAGTCAGCCGACGCTGTTCGACCTCGGTGAATCCGGTGCTGGCGCGAGCGTGACACCCATCGGACCACGGTTGCGGAAAAGCAGGTACGGCATCGACCAGATCGCCAAGGTCATTGACGAAATCAAAACGAATCCCGACAGCCGCCGGCTGATCGTCAGCGCCTGGAATGTGGCCGACATTGACAGCATGGCCCTGCCGCCATGTCATGCCTTGTTTCAGTTTTACGTGAGTGACGGCGAGTTGAGTTGCCAGCTTTATCAACGCAGCGCGGACATTTTCCTGGGTGTGCCATTTAACATCGCCAGCTACGCGTTGCTCACGCTGATGGTCGCGCAGGTTTGCGGATTGAAGCCCGGCGATTTCGTCCACACCTTCGGCGACCTGCACCTTTACGCAAATCACATCGAGCAGGCGAAGTTGCAACTCACGCGCGAGCCGCGTCCATTGCCGCAAATGGAATTGAATCCAGAGGTGAAGAATATCGACGCCTTCAAGTTCGAGGACTTTGAACTGGTCGGTTACGACCCGCACCCGACCATCAGAGCGCCGATTGCAGTGTAGTTGGAGTTCAAGCTTTAGCTTGTTCCGCAAAGATGAAGGCCATACAAGGAGACAGGCAAAAGCTTGAACTCCAACGGGACTCCAACTGATGTATCTCTGGCAAAAACTGAACGCAAAGCAGCGCGAGGAACTGTTTGAGTATCGCCGCTTCAACGACCGTCCCTGGCATAGCCCACCGCATCTTGAGAGCCAGAATGGCCGCTATTTGCTTACGGCTGCTTGCTACGAGCACCATCACGTCGTCGGTAAAACACCGGAACGATTGGCTGATTTTGCCAGGCGTCTGTTGGAGACTTTGGAAACGTGGTCTGAGGAGATTCATGCATGGTGCGTCCTGCCCAATCATTACCACGCTTTGGTTTTGGCAGGAAAATTACCCGACTTGCTCCACGGCATTGGCCAAATGCATGGACGAACCGCGTTCGATTGGAACGGAGACGACAATAAGCGGGGACGCAAGGTTTGCTTTAATTGCGCTGAAACCGGAATGAAATCGGATCGGCACTTTTGGGCGACGCTCAATTATATTCATCATAATCCAGTTCATCATGGCTATGTCCAACATTGGCGGGACTGGCCGTTTTCGAGCGGAGCGGCCTTCCTGGAGAAAGTCGGGAGGGAGAGCGCATTGGAACTATGGAAGGAGTATCCGATTGCTGATTACGGCAAGAGTTGGGATCCGCCAGCATTGTAGGTTTTCGCGTTGGAGTTCAACCTTCAGGTTGTTCCGCAAATCACTTCATAAACCGACAAGCTAAAGCTTGAACTCCAACGTGAATGCCGGCCGAGAAAAGCGGGAGTTGTAAGTTGGAGTTCAGCCTTTAGGCTGTTCCAGGAATCAGTTGATAAACCGACAAGCTAAAGCTTGAACTCCAACGTGAAATCTTTCAAAGCCATCGCCGCCATGTCACTCAACCGCGTGATTGGAGCGGGCAACAAAATCCCGTGGCATTTGCCGGAGGATTTCAGGTGGTTCAAACAAATGACCACCGGCCACGTCATCGTGATGGGGCGGAAAACATTTGAATCCATTGGCAAGCCGCTATCCAATCGCACCACGATTGTGTTGAGCCGGTCGCAGTTCGCCTGTCCTGGTGTGCAGACTATTGCCAGTCTTGATGAGTTGCCGTCGTTGGTGGCCAACCGCCAGGTGTTCATCTGTGGTGGCGCGCAGCTTTACGAGCAGCTTCTGCCGCGTTGTTCCGATCTTTACCTCACGCTCGTCAAGCGAACCGTCGAAGGCGACGCGTTTTTTCCACCGTTTGAAGATCAGTTTGAGAAGGTGGTGGACATTCTGGAGCGACCGGAGTTCAAGATTACGCACTACCGGAATCGCGATTGCTCGGCCACCCTCGCCCCCTTCGAGGGGGAGAGGGTAGGGTGAGGGGGAAATCTCACGGCTACGACAACTTGAAGAAGCGGATGGCGTTCTCGCGCAGAATCCTTGCAGCCAAGCGTTCCGCGTCTTCACGACGGAAATAACCAGCGGCAAGTTTCTCTTCCAACACTTCACCAATCAACTGCCGCGCCAGCTTGATCGTGCCGTAGGTTTCCTCGACATGCCAGTTGTCGCCGCCGAACATCAGGCGCGATTCGTCCGGCAGGGTTTCGATGGCCTCGTGCAGCGCGGGTTTGAAGTGCGACGGACTGAGCAGAAACGACCACGTCAGGTCCAGCCAGATGTTGCGATAGACGAAGGCCATCCCCAACAGGTCGCTACTCCACGGATACGCGAGGTGCATCAGGAGAAATCGCGTGCGCGGATGACGCTCGATCAGACCGGCGGCTTTCAACGGGTGTGAGCCGCGAATGATGGCGGTGCCCAGATGCATTTGCATCGGAATGTCGCGCCCGCCCGCCAATCGGCAGAGCCGATCAACGACGAAATCACCAAACGCTTTTCGCTCGGACGGAGACGGCGAAGTTTTGCCCCAAGCCCGTCGTGCAAGTTTTTCGTCCGGTTCGTCGAAAGCCACGTCACGGTCGTAGGCCAGCGCATTTTTCAAAGCGACCTGGTGGCGCGACGCCATGCCGTCCACGAGTTGTTCGAGCGCGGCGACGTAATCGTCGAAAGAAGCGGGTTTCAATCCAAGCCGCTTGAGAAGGGCGTGCGCGCTGTTGCCGTTGTGATCGCGCGATTCGGGATGCCAGCCGCAGGCGAAGCTGTTGATTCGCATGACCGAGTTGTAGTTGTTGCCCAAAGCCTGATGCGCGTCGAGCACTGGATCAGTGTAGGGATCGGTAATCAGTCGCTCGATGCCTGCGCGCCGCAATACTTCCTTGCACCAGTCGGGGCGGCGATGATGCTCGCGCACGGCGTCGTCGAGCGCTTTCCAGTTATCTCGCGTGATCGCGGGTTCGCCTTCACCGTAAAGCTCCGTCACGGCGCGGACGAGATTACGCACAAGTGAATTGGACCCGCTGTTCTCCAGGAACGGTGCCAGCGCTTCACAGGTCGTCGCGCCGACGGCGGCGAGCATGGGATCGCTGTCGCGGGTTTCCGAAGGTAGCGTGTAAGGTCGTGCCTGCGTCCAACCGGCGTAGCTTTGCTGGAACAATTGCAGGAGGTTGACCTCGCGATTGAGCAGGATTTCAGGAATGTGATGCTCGTGGACATCTACAACGCCGGTGGCGGCAATGAAATCTCGAATGGACTGTGGCATAGCGTTCAGGGATTTGAAATGTGCGCGAAGCTTGAGTTAATCTTCAATTGCTGCAAATAAAAAACTTCCGCTGTGGGATCGGGTCGCGAGAATTGCTTGAGAAGAATTATTTGAAAAACAACAGACGGCATCCGACCAAAACCAGGAATCCGCCGAAGCCGCGCTTGAGATTGGCCGAAGAGATTTGCGTCGTGAGCCACGCGCCAGCGTAACCGCCGAGGATGGCCATCGGAGCAAGCGACAACGCCACGCGCCAATCCAGATTCCCCTGCTGGTAGTGCTTGAACGAGCCCATCAGCGCAGTGGGAATGATGACGGCCAGCGAAGTGCCCACCGCGCGTTTGATGTCCATCGTCATGAAGAAGATCATCGCCGGCACCATGACGATGCCGCCGCCTACGCCGAACAAACCGCTGGCCACACCGCTGACCAGCCCGATGATCCCGGCCATCAAATAATTCATGGTTGGTTTGTGCACCGTGCAACCAATGGCGACAACTCTTTTTTCCATCCGCCAAAACAGAACCATTCAGTCGAACGCGGCGCTCATCGTGGCTTTCCGCTTGAAGCCAGAGCCACCCCCTGACCCCTCCCAGGAGGGGAAGGTGATTCGTCGGGTTGGCGCAGGATTTGAATTGCGGCACGTCGAGGACTGTGACTGCGCCGAAGACAGGTTGCGATCCATGACCCTCGCCGATCTGCGCGGCTTGGCGCAATTCACCGCAGCGGGTGCGTTTCGACCGCTCAAGTCAGCGCCGAATCTGCAATCGGGCTGGCGCATCGTTCTCCCGGATGAAACGAAACTCGAACTGGCGCTCAACCAGCTTTATCCCGGCGCCATTGCCGACTGGCACGCCGCGCAATTGTCGCAACCGCCGGTGACGCATTACCGCGATTTCGCCCAGCGTCAGACGGGCATGTATCGCATCACGACGATACTCAATGACGCGCAGGCGGCACAGGTCATTCGCGCGTGTTGCCACAAGAAGTTTTGCTTGAAGCGCAGGCTCTGGACAGTGGAGGGATTGCCGCCCGACGACGCGGCTGAAAAAAGTTTAATTCCCTGCTTGGAACCGTGCGCCGTTCTGTTGGAATTCGCCCGGAAATCCATGCGCATTGAGCAGCAAGACAAAATTGAAATCGCCACGGACGAGGCGGCCACAGTTGTCTGTGCGCTCCAAACCGCTCTGGAGCATCCTGCGCCCGGCGTTCGTGAAGCGGATTTCAACGCGCCCAATAATCCGAGACGCATTCAACTGGTGCTGGAGAAACTTCGACCAACATTGAAGCCTGCCAGCGCGACCGATCCGGAATAGAAAATAGCCGATAACCACTCACTCCACCAAAGCATGAAAACAACTTTGTCCACCCCGTGTCGTCCTTCGTTCCGCTTGCTGACGCTGTTGTGCTTTGCGGCCATGAGTTGTTTGATGTCCGTCAATCAATCGCTCATCGCCGCCGAAACCCAACTCGATGACGCCGACAAGGCGTGGCAGGCCGTCGAGCAAGCGAGCCGTCCGCCGACGCCGCCGGCGGAATGGCGGACCACGCGGCCTTCGCAAGAGGAGATCATGAAATTCCGCGAGAGCCAGGGTAAACTGGCGGGTGAGGCGGCGGACAAGGCGAAGGATTTTTACACGCGCTTTCCGAAACACGACAAGGCCGATGATGCGCGCAAGAAGGAATACGAGCTGACCGCCTTTGCTGTGCAACTGGGCAACACGAATCGGTTCGCCCGTCTCGAGGTCCTACAAAACGAGCGGCTGAAAGATCCGAAGCTTGGCGACGATGAGCGCTTCGAATTGCGCACTCAGATGCTTCAGATGGCCGCCATGCGGAAGCAATCCGAAGGTGAAGCGGCCATGATGGCCGAATTTGAGAAGGGCGTGCGCGTGTTGCAAAAGGATTTTCCCAAGCGCGATGAAGTTTACGGCATGTTGCTCGAAGTCGCCTCCAGCAGCGAAGGTGACAAAGCGCGACAGATCGCCCAGGAAATCGTCAACGGCGCCGCCCCGACCGAGATCAAGGATGAAGCCAGAAAGTTGCTCAAGAAGATGGAGGCAGTGGGGAAACCCTTGCCGATCAGCTTCACGGCAGTGGACGGACGGAAAGTGGATCTGACCCAGATGCCGGGCAAGGTGGTGCTGGTGGATTTTTGGGCGACCTGGTGCGGCCCGTGTGTGGCCGAACTGCCGAATGTGAAGGCGGCCTACGATAAACTGCACCCGAAGGGGTTTGAAATCGTTGGCATCAGCTTCGATCAGGAAAAGGAAAAGCTCGTGAAGTTTGTGGCGGAGAAAAAGATGGCCTGGCCACAGTATTTCGACGGCAAAGGTTGGGAGAATGCGTTTGGCAAGGAGTACGGCATCAGCAGCATTCCCGCCATGTGGCTGGTGGATAAGAAGGGCAATCTGCGCGATGTGAACGGTCGCGACGGTCTGGCCGCGAAGGTTGAAAAGCTATTGGCAGAATGATTAACGCGCAGGAGCCGAGGTAACGAGGCTCTGACTCCAGATCCGAAATCCACAATCCGCAATTAAACAGAGCCTCCTAACGTCGGCTGCTACGAATCACTTTTTTGGCGCAGGCGCAGGCGCCGTCAAAGGTGTCGTCGCCGGATGCGCCGGCAGCGTGGCTGGGACTGGCTTGGCCACCGGCTGCTGGATGTTGTATTTTAGAAGCAGGCGCGCAATGTCCGTGTTGGTCTTGGACGCCGCGGTCAGTTTGGTCAGAAAATCAGTGATCATCGGCACTGAAATTTTGTTGTAGTCATCCACAAATTTCTGGTTTTCCTCGAGTTGCCTTCTCGCGATGCTCACTTGACGCAAGATGAATACGTCAAGGGTGAAGCTCAGAAAAATCAGGACTGCAAGCGTCGCAAGAAAGAATGTCCTGAGCGAGCGGACTTGCTCCTGCAACTCTTCAATGGAGGGACGGGGAGTGTCGTTCATGTTGTCGTAGGGCTTGAATTTACTTGGCGGCAGGTTTGGCAGGTGCCGGGGTTGAAGCTCCGGCGGAGTTTTTCGGGACGAGCGACTGGATCAGCGGCTCAAGCGAGGGATATTTCTTGCTGTATTCCTGGGTCTCATTGAGAAGCGACTGCATGAAGGTCCGATTGTAGTTAATCTGGACGATGGCCGGTTGCAACCCTCGAAGTTTACGAAGGCAATTGAAGTAATAACCCGTGAGCACAGCAGTACCAATAACACATGCCAGCAACACGACTAAAAGAACGGCGGCCAGAGGATTGTTTTTCATAAATGTTGGGCGGACTGTAACGACTTCCGTGCAATTGTCCATTGCGTTTTTTGGAAACGCCTTCGACCTCGCTAATTGGGTACCATCATCTTGAATCGCGGGATGCGCGTCAGAACCGTGCGCCCGACCGCGTCCACGCCCAGGTAGCTGCCCTCGGCCACCGCCGTGGGCGTGTCCAACAGGTGAAAACTGTTGTAGCTGAATTTGTCGCCCGGATCGATGGTGGGGAATTGGCCGATCACACCGGCGCCCTCCACGGCGGTGACCTCCCCGCGCGCATTCGTCACAACCCATTTGCGGCCTTTGATGGTGACGGAACAGTCCGTGTCGTTGTGGATGCTGATGAAATAGACAAAACAATGCGGTCGGTCTGCCGGGGTTTCGACCTGCGGCTGATAGACGACGCGATCCACCGTCACGCGCAGACCGGGAGGCTCGAGGAAATCACCGCCACTCATGCGCTCAATTTAACAAATCGCCTCACGGTCGCAAGCGCATCATCATTCCAAACTCGACAATCAAAACGCGAACCGCATCCTTGCGCCATGCGAATTCATTTCCTCGGCGCCACGCGCACGACGACCGGCTCGATGTACTTGTTTGAAGTGAATCAAAGACGCCTGCTGCTGGAGTGCGGCCTCTTCCAGGGCAAGCGCGACGAAACCATGGAACGCAATCGCAATTTCCCCTTCGATCCAAGGCAGATTGACGCCGTCGTGCTCAGCCATGCCCACATCGACCACGCGGGCAATCTGCCCAATCTCTGCAAGCGCGGTTTCGAGGGCAGTATTTACTGCACGTTCGCCACGCGCGACCTCGCGAGCATTATGCTCATGGATTCAGCCGAGATCCAACGTGCTGACGCGGAGTTTGTTTCCCAAAAACGTGCGAAGAAAAAACTTCCACCGGTCGAACCCCTTTACACGCCGGCGGACGCGGAGAAGGCGCTGCGCCAGTTCGTGGCCATCAACTACGACCGCCCGCTGCGCGTGGTGGACGGCGTGGCGGTCACGTTCCGCGATGCCGGCCACATTCTCGGCGCAGCGCAGGTGGTGCTGGACATCGAAGAAAACCACCGCAAGTTCCGTTACCTTTTCAGTGGCGACATCGGGCGTGGTGGCGATGAAATTCTGCGCGATCCGCAGCCAGTCGAGAATGTGGATTACTTGCAGATCGAAAGCACCTACGGCGGACGCGAACATTCACCCAAAGCCGACGCCAAAGAATTGGTTCGGCGACTCGTTTGTGAAACGCTGGAGAAAGATGGCAAGGTCATCATCCCGGCGTTTTCCGTCGGCCGCACGCAGGACATCGTTTATGAACTCAACCAGTTGACCGAAGCCGGAAAGATTCCCAAAGTGCCGATCTTCGTTGATAGCCCGCTCAGTGTGAACGCGACCGAAGTTTACCGTTTGCACCCGGAATGTTTCAACGAGGCAACGGCGAAATTCCTCCGCGAAAAAGCCAATCCTTTCGGCATGGAAAACCTCACTTACATTCGCGAAGTGGCGCATTCGATGAAGCTGAACGAGATGAAAGAACCCGCCATCATCATCAGCGCTTCGGGCATGTGCGAAGCTGGGCGCATCCGTCATCATCTGAAAAACCACATTGGCCAGCCGGAAAATCTCATTCTCTTCATCGGCTATTGCGCCGAACATACTTTGGGCGCGCAAATTCTGGCCGGCCAGAATCCTGTCAACATTTTCGGCGAACCGCAGGTTGTTCGCGCGCGGATTGCGTCCATCGACGCCTTTTCCGGCCACGCCGACAAAAATGAATTGAAACGTTACGTGGAAAACCTGACCGGCGACATCAAGAAGATCGTCTGCATCCACGGCGAGGAATCGCAATGTCTCGCCCACGCCGCAACACTGCGCGCGATGAAGCCCAAAGCGGAAGTCATCGTGCCCGAATACAAACAAATGGTGGACCTGTAGGAGCCAACGTGAGGAGGCTCTGTTTAGTTTCGGATTTCGACAAGGGGTGACCCCTGTTAGTGCTTATTTTGCTTCGTGGTAACGGTAATTGAAGCGCCGGTTCGGCGCGCTGTCACCATTCAGGCCGAACTCCGAGATGTCATCCAATCGCTGGATGTTGTCCGCCCAATGAAAATCGAACGCTGGTCGTTCATTGGTCTGTCCGATCAGCCGACGCGCCACTGAGAGTTCCAAGCCATTCCCATTCACGCGATAGTTCGCCTTCCCGACCGTTTGCCAGCCGCCACTGCGCCACGCCTTGACCGTTGTGCTGGTGTCGCTCAGCACTTCGAGATTCAGAAGGTAATCGTAGCCCATCCAGCCGGTGGACGGGTTTTGATCTGCATCGATAAACAACAACATCCAGTGCGCGTCCGTTCGTGGAGTGATCGGGCGCAAGGTCTGGATGAAAAAATAAATGTTCTTCCGGTCGTAAGCCGCCTTGGCGATCACGAAGTCATTGCGGCCGGTGTCATTTCGGTAAACTTGATTGCCGTAGCCTGGGTGATCGCGATGGATCGTGTCGCCAATCGTGTCGCGAAATTCAGGCGTGACCTTTTCCCAATCCGTGAATGCGCCATCGATAACAATCCGGCTTGGCCCTGCGACTTTCGGAGGTTCATGCACTCCTTTGAATCGCCGTACCCAGGCTGCCAGTTGATAAAAGTAATTGTCTCCATGTCCGCCGCGCATCGGTTCGCAGTCGCGACTGTATTCCTGCGTGTATTCATCCACGAACAAGCCGCCGGGCTGGTAACAGTCCGCGTCGGTGTATTTGCTCCACTGGGTGTAACGTCCTGCAACCCATTCATTCCAGCCGGTCACGAAAATGAAGCTCGGATTCACGGAGAGTGCGCGCTGCCATTGCTCCTCGAAATTCAGGCCCAGGTTCACAGCGCCGTCGCGAGAGTCCATTTTCCCGTTGTGCCAACTGCGGCCCATGGCGCCGCGCTTGTGGCTCATGGGCGCTGGACCCGGCGTGTTCGGCAGTGCGTTTTGCGCCACGCCCACGCTCATCTGTTCCACTTGACCCTGGCGATTCGTAAAAATGTGCTGCGGATAAACCTCAAGCCAGCTCCATTGTTCAGGACCGCTCGGCCCGTCCCAGTAGTCCGGCATCGGGCGGCGAAAGGTGAAGAAGTTCAGCCGCGCTTCGTCTTTGATGAAAGCCTTGTTCGCGAGCAACAACGGTTTGCCTTCCCAAATGAACCATAGGTCCTTCCACAAACCGGGCTGATACAAATCCCGCCAGAGCGCGTCCACTATCGGACGCGGATCACCGAACGGCGTGATGAACGCAATGGCCGGTGTGCGCGCGCCTTCCTTCCGCTTGGCCGTGTATTCCCGGCAGAGTGTTTCGTACTCCTCCTTGAAAGTGTGAGGCGGATTGGTGGTGTCGAACAGCACCACGTCAACGCCGGCGTCCACCAGCATGCTGGCGTGCTTGCGGATGACGAAGGGATCGGTCATCACGTAATAACCCAACTCCGGTTCACCCCAATGATAACTGCCCGGCGGCGGCCAGTTGACCTTGCCGCCCTTGGCGTCGGCGAGAATGCGGGTGTTGTCTTAGGGCCCCGGTTGACCCGGTGTGTGCCAGGTCCAGTAGAAAATCCCCACCCATTTGTCGGACTTGACCGGCCCGCATTCCTTCAAGCCTGGCAGGGTTCGACCGGCCCCATCGGTTGCGACCCAAGTGTCGGCGAAAACATCGCCGTCAGTGTACGGCTTGCCCCTAGACTCCATTTCCGCCCAAGCGCACCAACCGATCAGGACGATACTCAGACACGACAACCTCGTGATCATGGCTCAGGTTGGCGGCAGCGCGCTACCGCTGTCGAACATTAATTGGCAGCCAAGTGAACTCCGGATCTGTCAAAAGCGAAAGACCAAGCAGTCGCTCGATCAGCTTGAGCAAATCGGCCAAATAGTTGACGCCTCTTATCTTCTTGCCTTTTGTCTCGTCGGAGGTAGCGTTCTCTCGTCTCCACGTTTTCTGGTTCGTTGGCCGGGAACCTCCAATCTTGGCGACTCCGATTTCAGCACGTTGAACCCACGGCCAACCGAAACATGAAAACTAAACTGCTCGCCTTCTTGGCGCTGGCATTGTTTGCCGGCATGAACTGGGTGGCTGCCCAAGGGACGCGGTTTTTCCGAATTTCCGGCCCGGCGGCAACTACCATCATTGCGTTCAACCCGGATGGCACGCTGGTCTGGAGCAACGCGCTGGCGGGCACGAACTATACCGTCCAGACCGTAGCCTCGCTGCCCGGCGGCACCAATTGGGTGGACTATGTCCAGATTCCCACCACCAATGGCGTCAACACCAACCTGCTCATTGATTTCAACCCGCCCGCCGGCATGGCGCTCATTCCGGCAGGCGTGTTCACGATCGGGGACACTCTGGATGGCTTGGGCACCGCCATCCCCACGAACGTAACAGTATCCGCGTTTTACATGGACTTAAACCTGGTGGGCTACAGTCAATGGCAGTCGGTTTATGATTGGGCCACGAACGCCGGATATGGTTTCACCAATGCCGGTGCTGGCAAGGCGATGGACCATCCAGTGCACACAGTGGATTGGTATGACATGGTGAAATGGTGCAATGCGCGGTCGCAGCAAGAGGGTTTGAATCCGGTGTATTACACGGATACGAACTTGACGCAGGTTTATACCAATGGGGAAGTGACGCCTTATGTGAATTGGACGAACAGAGGTTATCGTTTGCCGACGGAAGCGGAGTGGGAGAAGGCGGCACGGGGCGGGTTGAGGGGGAAACGGTTCCCGTGGGGCAATATCATCAGTGAAAGTTTGGCCAACTACTACGGCGACTCGGCTACCTATTTCTACGATTCGGGACCGGACGGCTACAACTCCATTGGGAGTATCGGGGGGACCTCACCCGCCACGAGTCCGGTGGGATCATTTGCGCCGAACGGTTATGGACTTTACGATATGGCTGGGAATGTATTTGAGCGGTGCTGGGATTCGTATAGGACGCCGCCATATCCGATAGGTAGCCCGTATTTGGGAGGCAGTGACCCACGCGGACCGGCAACGGGGGGCGACCGTGTTTTGCGCGGCGGCAATTGGGGCAGCCGCGCCTACTACTTGCGTTGCGCCGTTCGCAACTTCAACACCACACACTACGCCTACTACAACACTGGCTTTCGTTGTGTGAGGGGGCTTTAGTTTTTATTCTTTGCCCTTTAACCTTTTTGAACGCATGACGCAGCGAGTCTAACGCCTGAAACGAGACGTGCTGCGTCAGACGCAAACCATTAGACAACCAACGAGTGAATTCCGGGTTAGCGAGAGACGCCACTCCAATGGAATTCCACCGTTCACTAGCGAGAATGATTGGTGCCGCGTGGACGCGTATCGCCAATCGTTGGCTAATACAATCGCACTCTCGCGTAACTGATGGTGTTGGCCAAGCCTTCGCGTTGCCCCAGCATTTCCAGCGCGCGCGACGGCGACGAACCTGCCCGTGGTGTTGCAGTGAAATAACTCGTGAACGGTTTTTGCAAGGGCAGGGGATAAGCGCGACCGACGCTACCGTCGGGAAGAATCTCGCGCACCCGGTTTTCGGAAACGCGCTTGCCACCTTGATCAACGCCGGACGCGTAATAGACGACGAAGAGACGATGATCCGGCGTCACTTGGAACCGGCCCGCCGCGCCGACGATGCCGGGTTTGTCCTCCGTGGATTCCTCGAGTGTTTGTCGCCGGATGATTTTCCCATCGCGAACCACCGCGTGATTCAGCGTGTGACTCTGTTTCGCGTCGGGGAAGAATTTCGACCGCAACCGTTCGTCCAACGCGCGTTCCGTCCAGAGCAAGTGCACGTCGCCCTCGGGTGACAGATAAAGATCGCCCGGCGAGAGCCAGCCACAGGTTTTGTCCCGGCTCGCAATTTCCACCCAGTCTGCAAACGGTTGCTTGGTGATGTCGGGAGTCCAGGTGTAGAAGAGCCGGCGAAAATCATAGTCCCATTGCTGGCCCGTAAGCTGGCGTTTGAACTCCCGCCACGCTTTGTAGGGTTCGACGACGTCGCTCACGCCGAAGAAATGCACCGCGCGGTTTTGGATGGCGACATCGGGATAGCAAACGCGGATCGGCTCCGGCTTGTCATATTCCGCGCCCCACGGCCATTTGAGTTGTCCCTGAGCGCTCCACTTGCCAGTGCGATCGCGAAAAGTCCATTCCGCGTGGGTGTAACCGATATTTTGAAAAAGAATCAACTCTCCCGCCGCACCGTCCGCCGCAAAACTGCGATAGGAATGTTCGGCAAAACGCGGCGTGCCTTGCCAGCTTGGCGACAATGACTCAGGCGGAGATTTGGAATTATCGGCTTTGAATTGAAGCACGTCCGGTCGCGCCGGGCCGCCGTTGGGTTCGGCCTCCTTGCCCATTGTTGGGTTCACGGACAAAAGCACGCGACCGTCGGCAAACACGGCGAGCGGCGACGGTTCACGCGTGCGACCTTCGGCATCAACGCGCACGCGTTCCCACCCGTGCGCCCGGCGCTCGAACAGCATCCAGCGACAGTTGTTCAATGGTTTGGCGTCTGGAATCGTCTCCAACCCGCTGGCGAACAGATGCCCGCCTGCGCGCACCAGACACGTCGAACCGGAGCACCACATCGGGCCGGCGCCGTTATTGGCGTTTGTGAATGTGTAAACGTCCTCCTCGATTTCGACGACTGGCGCAAGGTCGGTCGCGCGAGCCGCGGTTGTGAAACTCAACAAGACAAGCGGCAGTAGATTCTTCATGATTCGATTCTTTCAGACCCAGCGCTTGAGCCAATCCCAAGCCTCGGTTTGCATCTCGGCGTTGAACTCGTGTGGCGTGTCGTAAAACTGCGTGCGACAATGATCCGGCGCCCCGGCTTTCGCGTAACACGCATGAAGTTTGTCGAAGCTTGCCCTCACACCTTCGGGATGGAACAAGGTGTCCTTGCGACCGTTGATCACCAGGAGCGCTTTCGGCATCGCGAGCGAGGCCACGTCGGGATAATCAAGGTGACGGTAAAGTCCGGGCACGATTTTGGTGTGGCCAATGGTGTTTTCAATGTGTTTCTTGAGCTGCCACGGAAAGGAAGTCATCCAGCCAACCACCACCGCCGCGCGAATTCGGTCGTCCAACGCGGCGAGGTGGCACGAGCGCAAACCGCCAACCGAAAGTCCAACGCAGCCGATGCGCTTGGGGTCCACTTCCGGACGCGTGAGCAGATAATCCACCGTGCGGATGTCGTCCCAAAACATCACGCCCGGCCAGGTGAAGCCGGCGGCGTAGATCGTCCGGCCAACGAGTTGTTCGTACTGTCCCGACCGACGATTGAAAGCCTGAATGCGCTCGCGGGGGAGCTTCGCCGGACGTGCGCGCCAGTCCCCGGCATCATCGTCCAACAACATGCGCCGCTCGCCCCAATAGAACATGTCGATGCTAACGACGACGTAACCCTGACGCACCAGATCAATGGCGATGCTACGTCCGCCGTAATACTGACGCCTGAATTCGGCGAGTGTCGGGTTCTCACTTCCAGTCTCAACGAGCTTTTCCTTGCCCCAAAGATAAAACGCGCCGTGGTCGTGTAACGCAACGATGGCGGGCGCGCGGCTGGGAAGATTTTTAGGCACAAGCACGAACGCCGGCACGCGCAAATCCGGAGTGGTGTTGAACCAGACCTTTTCGCGAACGTAATCGCCACAATCCTGCCGCTCCACCGTTTCCGGCTTCGGCGCGACTTTGGTCGGCGCGTACTGCAGCAATTCCAGCAACTTGCCGCGTGCCTGCTGCTTCCAGGTTCGCAGCGAACGAAAATGCGGGTTGAGAAACGACAGCGGAAATTCTCCTTTGACGGCCTGGCTTTGGATGAAAGGAAAGAGCGAACCCACCGACGAACCCGATGGAGTTGTGAGGGAGGGAATGCCAGCAGGTTCAGCCGCAGGGATTTTCAAACGACCACCCAGAAGTGAAACCACACCGACTGCCGCCGTTGTTCGCAGAAACGCGCGCCGACTTGCAGGTTGCTGCGGAATGCGATGTGGTGGATTGGGCACGGTAAGAATGAAATTAAAACTCAGTTTCGCTGAATAGCCCTATCCGCCATGCAACCGACTTACGATTGCGCTGGAATCATGCCCGACTGCCGTGCGTAATTAAACAAGCCGCCAGCATCGACCACGGGGCGCACGTCGCCCAACGGTTTGAACGAATAAACCTTCTTCGTCGAATGGACTCTGACGGAAGCCGCGTCCAGATCGACCGTGACCGCGTCGCCAGTCTTAAGCGTGTCAATCAAACGTTCCGTGATTTCGCAGGGATAAAGTTCACCGGTGGCGACACAGTTGCGAAAGAAAATCCGCGCAAAACTTTCCGCCAGCACGATCTTGCATCCTGCCGAACCCAGTGCAATGGGTGCGTGTTCGCGCGAACTGCCACAGCCAAAATTGCGGCCTGCAAGGACGATGGGATATTCGCTGTCGAGTTGTCCCTCCTTCACGTAACGAATCGGGTAAAGCGATTCCGGCAAGCCGCACATGGCGTAGGCGCCCAGCTTTTCGTATTCCTCCGGAATGGTAGGAACGAGATTCAGGTATTGCGCGGGAATGATTTGATCGGTGTCGATGTTATCGCGCACCACATAGACCGGACCGGTAAAAACAGATTGCATGGGAACAGTGTGGCGGTTGGCCGCCAACTTTTCAATCAGTTAAGTGAGCCACAAGTCATTGAACGGGCGAAATGCTGTCGCCAACGCGAATCCTGCCGGATTGAATCACCTCGGCCATCACGCCCTGGCGCTGGTCAGCCATGAGTGCGCGCAGACCGACGCAGATCGCGTCCATTTTGGAACAGGGCATGCGCGCTTCATAAAATAGGAGGATGGCTTCGCCGATTTGAACTTTCGCACCAAGCAAGGCGATCAGGTCCAAGCCGGATGTTTCAATGTTCGCGCGCACCGCGCCAGGAGCGATGGATTGCAAAGCCAACGCGGTAGCGTGTTCGGTGATTTGTTCACGTCCGATCAAACTGACCTGGCGTCGGCTTGGCTGGCCGGTGGTGCGGCTGAGCCGGTCGAAGTAACGCGGATTACCCAAGATGCCTTTGCCGGCGACGACTTCCACAAAGTCAACGCTTGTCAGTGGTGCGCCTCCTTGCGCCGGATGCAAATGCAGGGAGGCAACGCGGCCGGATAGGGCAGGGGAGTCAGAAGTGCTCATTTGATCACGAGTTGTGCAGCCATCGCCTCAATGGATTGTGCCTGAATCCGTCCAGTTTTGAAAACGTCGGTGAATTATTCTGGATTGACCCAATGGGAATTCAGTTGCTGGGTGCGAGCGCTCACTTCAAATACTTCGGCCACGAGGCGTATTTGTAGCGCGGTTCGACCCAGGCGAAGTCGCGATCGTTGGGTGCCTTCGTCCAACCGAACGGCGTGTCCAAATTATTTTGAGCCGCCGTCGCCGCCCTAAGCGTACCGGCCTCGACCCATTTGTGGCCTTCGACATGGCCGTCGAGAAAACTGATTGTGTTGGCGTTGAGATGGAAAGCAGCAACCGGATCGACCCAGCCATGGCTGTCGGCGTTGATCACCCATGTGCCGAGGTTGTAGTTACGGGAATCAGGTTCTTCCAGGAAAACCATCGTGCGCGCGGGTTCAGGAACGGTCGCGATTTTATAGATGGGGAGCGTGTTCGGATTCCAGATCGCCGGTTGACCACCCGCTGTGAAGCCGCCCATCCCGTCGGCCTTGGAGTAACTGTCATAGGCCCAGTGTGCGCCGGGCCTGCGGAGTCGATAACGTAAATCCCCCGGACAGTGATAAACGCCAAAGCTCGAACAATACGACCAAAGCGGTCCCATGCTGAAACCCTTCTGCACTGCAAGGGTCGCGGTCTCGACCGTCATGCCGGCTGTAATATCTGGCGATGGGCCGGGCCAATATCCGCCCGCATAAGTGTCCACCTTCACCGTTTTGGTGCCATCACTGTAGGTGAACACTCCCCCTTCCATCGTGCCGTTGTTGTCGTCTGCGTACATGATGAAGGCCAGTTGGAGTTGTCGCTCATTGCTCTGGCAGTAAGCACCCGTCGCTTTCATCTTTGATTTCGCCAGGGTGGGCAGGAGAATCGAGGCGAGGATCGCAATGATGGCGATGACCACCAAGAGTTCAATCAAGGTGAATGCGCGCCGCGCGGGCCTCTTGCTGTAATTGCTATGCGTCAACATGGTTTTGGTTCCGTCAGGGTTACTTGCCATCAAATTATCCAGGGTTTTCAAAACTGTAAACACTTACGTTTGCAAATTTGCCGTCACAAAAATCCGTGTCCTCGGCGCGCACTACAATTGATCATTCTCCCTGAAGACGTTTGAACCGGTCTTTCACATTGCCGAAAAATGTTCCCAAGAAGGATTTCTTTTTCCGCTTCATATCAACACTCCAGGCGCTCAGAACGCATTGCGAACTGCACGCGGGACAACAGATCACTGTCTTGCCGCCTAGTCGTCGGAGTTTGTGAACACAGGCATTACAGAACAGTTTGTTGCAATGCGTGCAATGCAAGGTGGCGTGCCTTGTCGGGTGGTAAATGCAGGAAGGATAACCGTCCGGCAGGACGTGATGCGACACGATCTGTTGGACGGGCAGGGGAGGGATGGCCACCGTAGGTGGCACCGTCTCCAGGACCAGCTCGACGTGGCCCAAGTGCAAGGACTGACCGTGGTGGAGTTCGGATTCGATGATGGGCTGTCCGTCGATCCATGTTCCGTTGGTCGAGTCGAGATCACGAACCAGCACGGAGTCATTTTGGAACACGATCTCGCAATGTTTGTCGGACACGGTGAGGTCATTGAGAAAATAATCGTTCTCCAGACTTCGACCGAGCCGAATCACCCCCGGCTTCAGCTCGATTGCCTGTGCCTGGGCGGCCCCGGATATAATAAGCAATCTGGCCATAAGTCTTCATCACATTCAGGCTTTGAAAGCGTAATGAATACACATTCGATCTCGCGTTGTCGATACCAATGAAGGAGTCAAGGCCGGGGAAAACCCCCTTCCTCCTTGCCCTGTCATTGGTCGTTCCTATAATGCCGCGATGCTCGACAGCAAAGTGATTCGTGAAAAGCCGGATTTCGTGCGGGAACGCCTGGCGTCGCGTGGAGCCGGGGACGAGTCGCAGATCGCCGGAGTGCTGGCTTTGGACGAGCGGCGACGCAAACACCTTGCTGAAGTCGAACAGTTGAAGGCGCAACGCAATCGCGTCTCCAAGGAAATCGGCATCTTGATGGGACAAAAGAAATCTGCGGAAGCCGAAGCGAAGAAAAACGAGACCAGAGAAATTGGCAATCGCATCGCCGAATTGGACAAGACGCTTGCGGAAGTCGAAGCCTCACTCCACGAAAGTCTGCTGCGCCTGCCGAATTTGCCCCACAAGTCGGTAGTCGTCGGTAAGAGCGCGGAGGACAATCCGGTTGTCCGCGGGTACGGTGAGAAACCAACATTTTCCTTCAAACCCAAATCGCACATTGAACTTTGTGAAAGTTTGAAGCTGATTGATTTTGTTCGCGGCGCGAAACTTTCGGGCAGCGGCTTCCTGCTGTACACACATTGGGGCGCCAAACTGGAGCGGGCGCTCATTCAATTCTTGATTGATTTGCACACCTCGGACCACGGCTACACGGAGATCTCGCCACCGTACATCGTGAGCCGTGATTGCATGACCGGCGTGGGTCAGTTTCCAAAGTTTGAAGACCAGGCCTATGCGGTGCAGGAGGGCAAAGATGGTTCGACGATGGGCAAATTGTATCTCGTTCCGACGGCGGAAGCGCCGGTGGCCAACATCCATCGCGAGGAAATTCTCAAGGAGAACCAGTTGCCGATTTATTATTGCGCCTACAGTCCTTGCTTTCGCGCCGAGGCCGGCGCGGCGGGCGTGGGCACGCGCGGCATGATTCGCGTCCATCAGTTCGACAAGGTCGAACTGATCAAAATCGTGAAACCTGAAAACAGCTACGATGAGTTGGAAAAAATGGTGGTGAATGCCGAGCGCGTTTTACAGTTGTTGGGACTTCATTACCGCGTGATTCAACTGTGCACCGGTGACATGGGCTTTGCCAGCGCCATGACTTACGACCTCGAAGTCTGGGCGCCAGGGCAGGGGAGTTATCTGGAAGTTTCGAGTTGTTCCAATTGCGAGGATTTTCAGGCGCGCCGAATGAATCTCCGGTTCAAAGCGGCGACTGGCGAAAACAAATACGCGCACGTTCTCAACGGCAGCGGCACGGCACTCGCCCGGCTGTTTGTCGCGCTGGTGGAAACGCACCAGCAAGCGGACGGCAGCCTCACCATCCCGGAAAAGTTACGACCGTATCTCAAAACCGACCGGATTACTGCGTGACCCTACCAGACAACCTCGGCTTAAACCGAACTCGATCCTGATGAGAATCCTGCTGGCGAGCAGCGAACTTCACCCTTACTCAAAAACCGGCGGGCTGGCGGACATGGTCGGCGCGCTGGCCAAAACTCTCGCGCGGGCCGGACATCAGATTGGCGTCGTCACGCCGCTCTATCGAGAGGCTCGCGAAAGATTGCCGGACCTCAAGCGCCTTGATTTGCCGATCGACCTGCCGCTGGGCCAGCGCCGCTTGCAAGCCGGAGTTTGGACGATTCAGCCGGAGAAAAACCTGACGCTCCATTTCATCAGCCAACCGGAATTTTACGATCGAGCGGGGTTGTATCAAGGCAATGGGTCGGATTATCCCGACAACGCCGAGCGATTCATTTTCTTTTCGAAATGCGTTGCCCACCTTGGACGTCATTTGCCTTGGAAACCGGAGCTCCTTCACGTTCACGATTGGCAAACGGGCCTGGTCCCGATCTTGATGCTGCACCAAAACCTGCAGGAAGGGTGGGGGCAGTCGCCGCGAACCTGCCTGACCATCCACAACCTCGCTTACCAGGGAATTTTTTCGCGCGCACATTACGAGCTGACCAACCTGCCCGTCGAGTATTTCAACCCGAACGGTTTGGAGTTTTACGGCAAGATGAATTGTTTGAAAGCTGGCATCACCTACGCGGACGTCATCACCACCGTCAGCCCGCGTTACGCGCGTGAAATCACCACCGAAGCGCTGGGCTGTGGACTCGACGGTTGTTTACGACCGCGACAAAACTCGCTATTCGGAATCTTGAATGGGGTTGACTACGAAGAATGGAACACCATACACAACCCGTTTTTGAAACATTCGTACTCCATCCGCCGTTTGACGGGGAAGACGAAGGAGAAATGTGATTTGCAGAAAGAGCTCGGACTGCCGGCGCATCCCGACATTCCGCTGTTCGGCAGCATCACTCGATTGGCCGATCAAAAAGGAGTCGATATTCAACAAGGCGCACTGGAAGAAATGCTCGCTGCCACCCTGCAGTTCGTGCTCCTGGGCAATGGCTCGCCGAGCTATGAAAAAGCCTATCAGACTCTCGCCGCACGTTTCCCCCGGAAGGTCGCTGTTAAAATCGGTTTCGACCAGGGGCTGTCGCATCGGATTGAAGCTGGCTGCGATTTTTATCTCATGCCCTCAAGGTTCGAGCCGTGCGGGTTGAATCAGATGTACAGCCTTCGTTACGGCACCATTCCCATTGTCCGGGTCACGGGCGGACTGGACGACACGGTCATCGACGCTTCCGAAGACCCGAAAAAGGCCAATGGCATCAAATTCACCGACTACTCTGCGCGCGCCCTGGCCAAAGCAATGCGGAAGGCGATGGTGCTCTACGAGGATAAAAAGCTGCTGCGCCACTATCGAAATAATGCCATGGCGGCAGACTTCTCCTGGGAGCAAGTCAGCCAGCAGTATCTGAAAGTTTACAAGGTGGCTCTGGACCGTTGACAGGGGAAAAGGCAAGCAATTGAAGGAATCTAAACTAAGTATAACATACATTGTGCGAAACATTGGAACATCGCCCAAACCCAATAAACTTGCGGCTTTGTTCGCGATTATCGATGGCCCCAGCCGAAGCGTTCGCTGATCGGCCAATAGACGAAACAGGATTTGCCGATCACGTTCGTGCGGGAAAAATCTCCCCAGGCGCGCGAATCGAAACTGTTCACCGTGTTGTCGCCCATCACCATGTAGTGATCCGGTCTTACCACGTAGCCTTCCTGCTTGTCTTGGAATAGCGGTGCAAGATGCGGAAAATTGACGTGCCCGGAATAATGACTTTCCTGAGGCGGTTCTTTGGGGTTGAAGGAATAGACGTTCTCGAAGTGTGGCGTGGAAGCGTCCAGACGATTGGTGCGATTGATGGTCAAGTGACGATCGTCGCCGATTTGTACACGCTCACCGCCGAGGGCGACGAGTCGTTTGATATAAAACTGGTCCTGTGGCATGCGCGGATCCTCAATTCCTTTGGTTTCAAAGACGATGATTTCACCGCGCGTTGGATGACGGAAATTGTAGGTGAGGCGATTGACAAAGAGATGGTCGCCAGCGGTCTCCTTGAAATCTATGATGGCTTCGCCTTTGTGGAAGGCATCTCCGACATGGACGCCGGCTCGTTCCGCAAAATGATCGTCCGGCGTAAACCACAACAGGTGCGATTTTTCTCCACCGCGGTATCGCATTGTGATGCGCTGCTTGTTGATGAACCTCAGCACGTGCTCCGGCTCGCCGATCTGAACCAGTTCACCATCGTCCTCCGCAGCCAGATAATGGTAAAATGTGCCGCGGACACAGGCTTGGTAGAAACGAGCGAGTCCGCTGGGGATTTTAATTTCCGGATGCTCCTTGAGATTGGTGGAAGTAACGCCGTAAAGCGTCGGCTGCATCGAACCGGTCGGGATTTTGAACGGCTGGAGAAAAAATGTGCGGATGCTCATCGCCACGGCTACCGCCACGAGGATCACTTCGATGTTTTCCCGGACTGCCGAATGCGGATAGGGCTTGAGCCATTTGTTGGCGACCTTTTCCAGGTTCTCCATTTGTTTTAGCAGTGTCTTATTGTCTTCGTTCGCATCGACTGTCTTCTTTAGTTCCAACATTGCGGCAGTAATCGCCTCAATGGCTGGTGGCGACAGAATATCGCGTTGCGCGTTGAGCAGTTTGGCGACGTGCTTGCGCATTTCGGTCGCGTGCCGAACCGTCTTCGAGAGAAACCATTTCAAATTCATAAATTATGCTTTCAACACTTCGATGAACGCTTCCTGAGGAATGTTGACAGAGCCGAACGATTTCATGCGCTTCTTGCCCTCCTTCTGTTTTTCCAGAAGCTTGCGTTTGCGCGTGATGTCCCCGCCGTAACATTTCGCGGTCACGTCCTTGCGCAACGCGCTGACGCTTTCGCGCGCGATGATCTTCCCGCCGATGGCGGCTTGAATGGCCACCTGGTATTGCTGCCGGGGAATGACCTCCTTCAGCTTCGCGGCGAGCGCGCGTCCCCTGCCCTCCGCCTTGTCGCGATGCACGATGCAAGAGAAAGCGTCCACCGATTCGCCATTCACGAGCATGTCGAGTTTCACCATGTGCGACTCCATGTAACCAGTGTGCTCGTAATCCATCGAGCCAAAACCGCGTGTGATGCTCTTGATACGGTCATGGAAATCAATCAAAATCTCGTTCAATGGGATCATGCTCGTCAACATGACCCGCCGCGAGTCGAGCGTTTCGGTGTGATCCACCACGCCCCGCTTCTCTGAAATCAACGCCATCATGTCGCCGATGTATTCGTTCGGGCAAATCACGAAGGACTTGACCATCGGCTCTTCGATTTTCCCGATGTAGTTCGGTTCGGGCAGATACGCCGGGTTGTCGATCTCCTTCAACGTGCCGTCGGTCAATGTCACGCGATACACCACGCTTGGATACGTGGCAATGATGTCCATGTCATATTCCCGGCGCAGCCGTTCCTGGACGATTTCCAAATGGAGCAGTCCGAGAAAGCCGCAGCGGAAACCAAATCCAAGCGCCACCGAGCTTTCTGCCTGGTACACGAACGCCGAATCGTTGAGTTGCAGCTTGCCGAGGTTGATCTTGAGATGCTCGTAATCCGAGGTGTTGATCGGATAAATGCCACTGAACACCATCGGATGAATTTCCTGAAAGCCCGGCAGCACGGGAGACGGGTTCCGTGAATCCGTCAACGTGTCGCCCATCTTGACGTCCTTCGGGCTTTTGATGTTCGCCGTGATGTAACCAGTCTCACCCACTTCCAGCTTTTCCCGAACATAAGGCTTAGGATTAAAACTACCGACCTCCTTTACCTCGACGGATTTGCCCGAGTGCAATAACTTGACCTGCATTCCCGCCTTCAACTCCCCATTGAAAACCCGCACATGCGTCACTACGCCCTTGTAAGTGTCGAAATAGGAATCAAAACCCAATGCCTGCAACGAAGGCGCGCCAGTCGGTTTTGGTGCCGGCACGCGGGCGACTATTGCCTCCAAAATATCATCGATGCCGATGCCTTCCTTCGCGCTTGCCAGGATGGCCGTGTCACCGGGAATGGCCAGAATATCTTCCAATTGTGTTTTGGTCAGCGCCACATCGGCATGGGGCAGGTCGATTTTGTTGATGATCGGAATGATGGCCAGGTTTTGCTTCATGGCCAGATGCACGTTGGCGACGGTCTGCGCCTCGACGCCTTGCGCCGCGTCGATAATGAGCAAAGCTCCCTCGCACGCACTCAAGCTGCGGGAAACTTCATACGAAAAATCGACGTGCCCCGGCGTGTCGATCAGGTTCAGCTCGTAAGTCTCACCGTTCTTGGCCGTGTAAAGCATCGTGACCGGGTGCGCTTTGATCGTGATGCCGCGCTCGCGCTCTAGGTCCATCGAATCGAGTAACTGCTCCTCCATGTCCCGGGTGGAAATTGTCCCGGTGCGATGCAACAACCGATCCGAAAGTGTCGTCTTGCCGTGATCGATGTGGGCGATGATGCTGAAATTTCTTATGTGCGCCGCGTCCATTACATCTGACTCTGACTCGTAATCTTGATCTTAATCCGGGTGTTGCCCAGCCTGAAGCCGGGAGAGAAGATACTGGTGAATGTTTTGAAGCAAAAGGTTAATCTCGACCCTGGCGACAATCGCCCCCTCCCCTGCCCTTTCCGAAGCGATCGAAGTAAACGAAACGCGATTTCGCGAAGCTCAAAAGAAAGCTTGCTATCCCCAATCGCCTGCTTACCATTCTCCACACTCAAAGCAACCCCTAAAAAATGATTCTTAGGTAACCCCTCTTGAGCAACTGCGGCGGATGCGCGAAAAGCGACAAAGCGGGCAGTGGCGAACTGAAAGCAGAGATAAGCAGTTTCAACCTCAGCTTCCTCCGAGCGATGATTTAGCTCTCGACTGCTCCGCTTTTCGGCGACACACCAACGGAGGGTCTGGCTCCGACACCCCGTCCAAATGACTCATCATCCTAGCCAACCTTCCATCTGAAAGGAGACAATGAAAACGAACGTATTGCACGCACTGATCTCTGTTGTGCTCTTTTCTGCCCCAGCCTATTCGCAAACTGATTTTCCCTTCTTGCGACTTCATAATGGGTAAAGGTTGAGCTTTCCGCAGAAGAACAGGATGCGCGTCCGGTAGTTGTCGAAGCTACGGAAGCCCCGCGCGTTGGATTTGATCATCTGAATCTTCGAGTTCAATCCTTCGGTCACCGCGTTGGTAATCGGATGCCGCAAATAGGTCAGCAGGTTGTCCAGATGGGTCTTCAACATCTTGGCCACCTTGATCAGCGGCTTGAGCCGACTGCGGCTCACCCACCCAAACCACTGCTTGAAAAAACGCCGCGCCGCCCCTTCATACCGGTAGGTCCACAACTTCGTGAACAACTCCTTGGCCGCCCACGCGCGCGCCACCTTCAGGCCGCTATCCCGCAGCGCTGCAAAACTGGCCGCCTGCTCGTCGCTGAAGTTCAGCGGATTATACAGCCACAACTGCCGCGAGCCTTTGAGCGTCTCATCGCCCGCCGCCATCAGTTCCTTGTGCTCGGCGCGCCGCACTTGATCCACCGCTTCGTTCAGATGCGCCGCCACGTGGAACTTGTCATGCACCAACTCCGCCTGCGGTGCCTTGGCCCGGCTGGCGTTCATAAACGGCTCCCACATGTCCACCGCCACCGCTTCGATCTGCTGGCGTTGCTCCGCGCTCAGCGTGTCCCACAACGCCTCGGCCGCCGCCTGCGTCCGGCCCTCCACCACGTCCAACACCCGGCTGGCTTTCAAATCCGTCAGCAGCGAAATATACGACTGGCCCGAACGAAAACTCTTCTCGTCCATCCCTACGTGCAAGAGGGCTTCCAACTCGCGCCGTGACAAACCGCGCTGCACCGCCCGCCGCAGAATGTGATCCACTTCGTCCCACGAGAGTCCCAGCAAACCGGCGGCCTGCTTGACGCTGCGCGCGCACAGCAACACGTCGATGGCAAAACGCTCGAAGAGCCGGCTGAACCGTCCGCCCGGCTCCGCCCAGGGCACCGCCAGGGTCTTGACGCCGTCGGTCGCGCAGTCCACCCGCGGCACGCGTGCCCGCAGGATCGTTTGAAACTGCATCGTGTCCAGATGCCGCCACGTGCGCTGCGGCGCGTAGTCGTAGAGCGTGCAGGCTTGGCCGCAGACCGGACACTGAGCCTTTTGGCCTTCGGCCCAGGTCAACTCAATCTCCACGCGCTTTTCGCTCAGTTCCAGCTTCACGTGCTTCACCTGCCAGGGCGATTCAATCCCCAGCAGCAGCCGATAATGTTGGTGCAGTTCGTTCTCTGAAAAAATCATCGGGCCAGCTTGCCGCAGCCCGCTGGTAACTGGCCAGTCTTTCCCACAACGTCCGTCCGGCGGAGTACAGCGGAGCGGAGCGAAGTCCGGCGCGAAGCGGCTTGAATCCCGCATACCCGCGATGCTTGACTGCTCCAGAAGTTGCCAACCGCTTCATTCTTAAAAGCCTTTTCCCTTCCCCATTCCCTCGTGCTTACCCATTAAGAAGTCCGAAGAACCTGATTTTCCTGGAGGTCGGTGTAAAAGTCTTTCTGTAAATTGTCTTTCTTCTCTCCGCCTCCACCCCTCCGGGGTGAGGCGGAGCGAAGGCGAGCGTAGCGAGCCGAGCGCAGCCGAACCC